>JAIETJ010000059.1 GCA_019745275.1 Pseudomonadaceae bacterium
ACGAATTGCTTGATTCAGTTGTTAAAGAGCGGGTGGTTGATTCTTTCGACTCAACCGAGGCGCGCATTCTACAGCAGCCTCATTCTCTGTCAAGTGATAATTGAGAATTTCTTTTCAATTTCAACCACTTGCACCTTCAATCAGCCTTGCAGCTTCTCGTCAGCGGGAGGCGAATTCTACAGCGTTTACAACCGCTGTCAACCACCTTCTTACCGCTTCCGATCTACCCGATCGAAGCGCTAACAGGATCAAACCACCACCCTGTCAGCCCGGCGCATTGTACGCAGCTTGCGCTGCTTTACAACCTCTCATTTAAAGCTAACTTCTTGTTTTTCAAGGAGTTTTACGAGAGGCCTACGCCGTAAGAGGTGCGCATTCTAGACCTTTTGACTCGCGCGTCAAGGGTTAATTAACGATAGTCGACAACCCGCACTGCCCCTATATAAGGATGAGCGCTACACGCGGTTACCGCCGCCGCGCTTGACCGCTTGCTGAAGTAATGCACCGGCAATCTCGCTGAGGGGTAAAACTTCCTCTACAGCCCCCACCGTCACGGCCTCGCGCGGCATGCCATAGACGACGCAACTTGCTTCATCTTGAGCGACGGTATAGCCGCCTGCTTGACGGATCTCTAGCATGCCCTGGGCGCCATCTTTACCCATGCCGGTTAAAATGGCGGCGATTACGTTACGCCCAGCGCACTGCGCGACCGAGCTAAACATAGGATCGACCGCAGGCTTATGGCGCCTTACCGCAGGAGCATCAGATAAACGAATCACGTAGTTGGCGCCAGAGCGCTCAACCAATAGATGCTTGTCACCCGGCGCTATAAAGGCATAGCCCGGTAAAATCCGTTCGCCACCCTGCGCTTCACTCACCGTTAACCGGGTTAGCCGATTCAGGCGCTCGGCAAAGGAGCGTGTAAACCCCGGCGGCATATGCTGGGTAATGACGATCCCCGGGCTATCTGCCGGCATACCCAGCAATACATCCTTAATAGCCTCAGTGCCGCCCGTGGAGGCACCGATGGCAATGATCTTTTCCGTGCCGACAATCGGTCGAGAATGCCCACTCAGCCTGGCTGAAGCTGGCATCCCCGCCGCCGGTGCGGCTGCCACAGCCGGGCGCGCTTTGACCCGTGACATGCTGGCCGCTTTTAACTTGTCGCAAATCTCTTCGGCATACGCCTGCATGCCTTCCCTGATCCCAAGCTTGGGCTTGGCGACAAAATCCACGGCGCCCAACTCTAACGCCCGAAAGGTTGCCTCTGAGCCGCGCTCGGTGAGCGAAGAAATCATCACCACTGGCATGGGATGCCCATGCATCAGCTTTTCAAGGAAGGTCAAACCGTCCATGCGCGGCATTTCAACATCCAGCGTTAGGACGTCTGGATTGAGTTGTTTGATCAGATCGCGCGCAACATAGGCATCAGGAGCTACTCCAACCAGCTCCAATTCGGGATCGGCCTGGATGATTTCCTTTAGTAAGGCACGAATCAGTGCTGAGTCATCCACTACTAATACTTTTATCGCCATAGCCACATACTCTAAAAAAGATCGATATCACCAGACACCGGCGATTTCTTGATGCGCATGCTGTATTCCATTTCCCGATCAAACAAGGTGGCGTTATGTAGGCTCTTAAGCTTTTTGACCATCACCCGGCCCGTGGCTGGAAAGTAGTAAACCTTTCGGGGATAAATATCTAAAAGGTCTTCGGCAACCACTTGGATTTTTTCGGTTTCTAGATAGTCGCGGACAAACTCCGCATTGCGGTCGCCGACGTTATTCGCCGTCATGCCGCGCAGCACGCTGCCGCCACCGAACACCTTGGCTTCGAAACAATTCCGGCGCGCGCCCAGCTTGAGTAAATGGTTAACCAACAACTCCATTGCATACACGCCATAGCGGGCAGATGCAGAAATTGGACTTATGCCACCATCAGCATTGCCGGGCAACATGAAGTGGTTCATGCCACCAATGCCATTGAGACGATCGCGCAAGCACACTGACACACAGGAACCCAGCACCGTAACAATGACAATATCGCGCTGGGTGACAAAGTACTCCCCAGGCAGAATCTTCACCGCTTCGCACTCAAACTGCCGGTCGAAATAGGTATTCGGTGCCAGTGAGCTGATGAAATCAAACTCCATGCTCAGTGCCCCCTCACTACCGGGCGATAAACCGTGCGCTCAAGTAACTTCACAATGTGCGAGGCATGGACAAAGCTCTCTGAATGCCCAGCGAAAAACAAACCATCCGGACGTAGCAGCTTAATCATTCGCTCGAGAATTTTGCTCTGGGTTGGCTTGTCGAAATAGATCATCACATTGCGGCAGAAAATCACATCTAATCCCGCAGCAACTCCCCAATCAGTGTCCAGCAGATTAATTTGCCGGAATTCAATCAGCGCCTGCAATTCAGGACGGACGCGCACCTTACCCACTTGAGCACCCTTGCCACGCAAAAAGAATTGCTTCTTGCGTGGCAAGGCAAGTTGCTCCACACGCTCTTCCGGGTAAACCCCAGCACGCGCCGTAACAAGAACTCCAGTATCGATATCTGAAGCGATGATTTCGACATCAGGCGTCAATGTCCCCAAGGCCTCAATCATAGTCATGGCCAGTGAATATGGCTCCTCTCCAGTGCTGGAAGCCGAGCACCAGATGCGCAGCGGGCGACGCGCATGGGCGCTCTTGCGCACATGCGCTGCAAGCATCTCAAAGTGATGATTCTCGCGAAAAAACGAAGTGAGATTAGTGGTCAGCGCATTAATGAATTGCTGCCACTCCTCGTCATGCTGCTCTAAATAGCTGAAGTACTCCGTAAAGCTGCGCAAATTTAGGCTACGCAGCCGCCGCGCCAGACGGCTGTACACCATTTGGTCCTTGGTCGACGACAGATTAATGCCGGCCCTTTTATATAGCAGGTTGCGGACCAGCTCGAAGTCTTGCGCGGTGTAGTGGAACTCGCGCAAATCCTGCCGGTCCGGGGCCTGCGGTGACCGACTCAAAACTCCGCCCACTCATCATCTTTGGCTTTGCTGGGCCGCGGAAGATTTTTGGTAGGTGCTTTGGCGCGTGCGGCGCTTGGTGCTGGAGCGCGCGAAGCAGTTACTCTTGGCTGGTTCAGCCGTAGCGACTTGCCACCCGTAACACCTGCATTATCGAACTTAAACACCGCTACTGCTTGCGACAAAACCGAGGCTTGATCTTGCAGCGACTCGGCAGCGGCTGCTGCCTGTTCGACCAGGGCAGCGTTTTGCTGTGTCATCTCGTCCATTTGTGATACAGCTCCGTTAACCTCTTCAATGCCGGTACTTTGCTCAGATGACGCTGCGGCAATTTCCGACATGATGTCGGTCACCCGCTTGATCGCCACCACGATTTCACCCATGGTCACGCCAGCTTTGGCTACCAACGCATTACCGGTATCCACTTTATCCACTGAATCGGATATCAGGGTTTTGATCTCTTTGGCAGCTGCAGCAGAACGCTGTGCCAGCGTGCGAACTTCAGCGGCAACCACGGCAAAACCACGGCCTTGATCACCGGCACGAGCCGCTTCCACCGCGGCGTTCAGTGCCAGAATATTGGTCTGGAAGGCGATGCCATCGATTACGCTGATGATGTCAGAGATTTTGCGCGACGACTCATTGATCGACGACATGGTCTGCACCACTTGCTGCACCACGGCGCCACCAGTAGTCGCCACTTCCGAGGCATTGGCCGCGAGCGAGTTGGCCTGACGGGCATTGTCGGCATTGAGTTTAACGGTGGAGGTCAACTCTTCCATGCTTGAAGCGGTTTCTTCAAGGCTGGACGCTTGCTGCTCGGTACGCGCCGACAAGTCGGCGTTACCGGAGGCAATTTCGCTGGCAGCGGTATAGATGGTGTCCGCCGACTCGCGAATTTGCCCAAGCATGTTCGACAGGCTTTGCGAGGTTTCGTTGGAGAAGTCCTTCAACTGACCAAAGGTGCCTTGATAATCAGCGTCAATACGTTGAGTCAAATTGCCTTCAGCCAGCGCTCCGAGTACCCGCACCACATCTTGCAAGCCCTTATCGGAAGTCGCCATCAACTCATTCAAGCCAGTGGCCAGATTGAGGAAGAAGCCATCTTTGTTGCTGGTCTCAATGCGTTGGCTGAAATCGCCTGCGCCTGCAGCGGTCACCAAGCTGGCGACTTCGCGTTCCACTGCCACCTCGATGGTGCGATCAGCCCACTCCACTACCGAACCCAGTCGTTCGCCGGCACTACTCATTACCGGGTTAGCCACCAAGGCAAAGGTGCGCGGCCCCACTACGATTTGTGCACGATAGGTACTGGAGAAGGTCGCCAGCAGGCGCTTTTGATGCTCTGGGTTTTTATGGAATTGGTCGATCGAACCACCGAGCAACTTACTAGTATCAAAGCTTGGCAGTGCTTTACGCAGGTCGGCTTCGGCGTTTTGCAGCATCGCCAAGACCGTTTTATTCATGTAAATAATGTTGCGATCATTGTCGGCAATCATCACATTACTGCTGACATTATCCAGGGCAATTTTGACCCGTGCGTTTTCTGCAGCAATGCACTGTGCCTTCTCCTCATCCGCCAATTGAACGGTGATGTCTTGCCACTCGACCACTGCGCCGAGTCGTTCGCCAGCGGCACTCATTACAGGGTTGGCAACCACGGTGAGCACGCGACCACCGAGCTTGATTTTTGCCTTATAAGTGCTACTGATCCGCGCCAGCATGCCGCGCTGATGATCCGGATTCTTATGGAAACGATCGATACTGCCACCGAGAATCTCACTGGCCTTGAACTGCGGTAATTCCGTGCGAATATCGCTTTCGGCAACCTGGAACATGTCCAGCACCGCCTTGTTGGCGTAGATAATATTGAAGTCTGCGTCGGCGATCATCACGTTGGCGGTGACGTTATCCAGTGCACTTTTGATCCGTGCGTTGTCACCGGCCGCTGCGGCGGATTGTTGCAGCGAAGCAAGCATGGCCTTAACCGACGCCATCACGCTGTTGAGTGGCGCTGGCGGTAGAGTAAGCGCGAAATTGCCCGCCGCAATACTATTGGTAGCGCTGGCCAACTCCAATGGATCAGCTCCAATTTGCTGGCGTATCGAACGCAGCACCAGCAGAAACATGGCGAGAAAAACCAAAGCACTGAGGCCGATAATCCACATAGTGTTACGGATGCTACTACTGACTATTTGTTCCGCTTCTGCGCGAGAAGCCTCGCTGACCTTATTGACCATACTCACCAAACTCAACACAGCTTGATGTTGCACGCTAGCGTCTTGGTACAGCGCGTTAAACTCAGCGGTCATCGCCACTGCGTCGCCACTGCGTATAGCGGCCATATAACTACCCAGCGCCCGTTTGAAAAAGGCTTCGCCGCGCTGACTAATGTCGCCATTGATCAGCGCCATCTGCTCAGGCTCATGCGGATTTTTATTCCAGTACTGCACGCGATCACGCAATCCGCTTTGTAGCGCCTGCAACTGGCTAGCTGCAACTTCGAGGCTCGCGCTGTCGTGCTGTAGAGCCATCCTAGCGGCGAGCTCACTGGCTTCGATAATAAACAGCGGTGGCGGCAGAATGTCCGCCAACAGCACAGTGTCAGCCTCTATTGCCAGTTGTGTTTGTCCGCCAATGCGCACTGTTTGTATGGTGCTGAACGAACTGTAAGCGATGGCAACAACACCCAGTAAAAAGGTCACCAGCAACAACAGTAGTTTCTGTAACAGAGTGAAGCGGCCAAGAATCATGCTCATATTGTCTCCAGATGGCTTGCACCATTCCGTGGCGACTATTAATCGATATTGCTTCAGTTATTTATTAGTTTTTGACTGAACGTCAGGCATTCGACAGCTTCATTGAGCAGCGCCAATTCGCCGCTGCTCATACACTTGCCAATATCAAGCAGTATCAACCCGTGCTCACAAACCGTGCGCACGCCTGTTGATGCTTGCGGCAACCGATGCTGCGAGCACTAACAGGGGCACTAGAACAAGTTCGAACCCACATGAGCCACCGCGACCTAATGAAGCGGCCGTAAGTACCCGCGGGCGCCGACTCAGAACTCCTCCCACTCATCATCTTTTGGCTTACTTGGCCGCGGCAAGCTTTTGGTCGGCGGCTTGGCGCGTGCTGCACTCGGTGCTGGAGCGCGTGATGCACCAGATGCACTGGCGTGCGACTGACTTAGGCGAGGCGCATGGGAATTTGAGGCACCCGCATTGTCAAATTTGAATACCGCCACTGCTTGCGACAAGACCGACGCTTGTTCTTGCATCGACTCCGCTGCCGCAGCCGCTTGCTCAACCAACGCCGCGTTTTGCTGGGTCATTTCGTCCATTTGCGAAACGGCACCGTTAACCTCTTCGATGCCGGTACTTTGCTCGGATGACGCTGCGGCGATCTCCGACATGATGTCGGTCACCCGCTTAATCGCCACCACTATTTCGCCCATGGTCACGCCGGCTTTAGCCACCAGTGCATTACCAGTATCGACCTTATCAACCGAGTCGGAGATCAGCGTTTTGATTTCTTTGGCGGCCGCTGCAGAACGCTGCGCCAGGGTCCGCACTTCGGCGGCGACCACCGCAAAACCGCGGCCTTGATCGCCCGCACGGGCGGCCTCTACGGCGGCGTTGAGGGCGAGAATGTTGGTTTGGAAGGCAATACCGTCGATCACCCCAATGATGTCGGAGATTTTCCGGGCCGAGTCATTGATTGCCGTCATGGTATGCACCACTTGCTGCACCACGGCGCCGCCGGTGATAGCCACTTCAGAGGCATTCGCGGCCAGCGAGTTGGCCTGACGGGCATTGTCGGCGTTGAGTTTCACGGTAGAGGTCAGCTCCTCCATGCTTGAAGCGGTTTCTTCCAGACTGGATGCTTGCTGTTCGGTGCGCGCCGAGAGGTCGGCGTTGCCGGTAGCAATTTCGCTGGCGGCGGTATAAATGGTGTCCGCCGACTCGCGAATCTGTCCGAGCATATTCGACAGGCTTTGCGAAGTCTCGTTGGAGAAATCCTTCAACTGGCCAAAGGTACCTTGATATTCAGCATCAATACGCTGGGTCAAATTACCCTCAGCCAGCGCACCCAATACCCGCACTACATCTTGTAAGCCCTTGTCGGAAGTTGCCATCAGCTGGTTAAGGCCGGTGGCAAGATTAAGGAAGAAACCTTCCTTATTGTCAGTATCGATGCGCTGAGTAAAATCACCGGCACCCGCAGCATTTACCAAGCCAGCAACCTCTTGCTCCACTCCAACTTCAATGGTGCGATCGGCCCACTCCACCACTGAGCCAAGCCGTTCGCCAGCTTCGGTCAATACTGGGTTTGCAACCAGGGCAAAGGTGCGCGGCCCCACCATAATTTGGGCTTTGTAAGTGCTGGTAAATGTCGCCAGCAAACGCTTTTGATGCTCTGGGTTCTTATGGAACTGATCGATACTGCCACCCAATAGCTTGTTGCTATCGAAGCTCGGTAGCACCTTGCGCAAATCGCTCTCGGCGTTTTGCAGCATGGTAAGCACGGTCTTGTTCATGTAGATAATGTTGCGGTCGTTGTCAGCAATCATTACGTTACTGCTGACGTTATCCAGAGCAATTTTGACCCGGGCGTTTTCAGCGGCAATCCGCTGGGCTTTCTCTTCGATGGCCAATTGCGCCGTGATGTCTTGCCACTCAACAACAGCACCTAAGCGTTCGCCTGAAGCACTCATAACCGGGTTCGCCACCACGGTTAGGACTCGGCCACCGAGCTTAATCTGGGCTTTATAGGTGCTGGTTAGGCGCTCAAGCATACCGCGCTGATGGGCCGGGTTTTTATGGAAGCGATCAATGCTGCCGCCGAGAATTTCACTAGCCCGAAAGCCTGTCAATTCGGTGCGAATATCGGTTTCGGCGGATTGGAACATCGTCATCACAGCCGCGTTGGCATAGATGATGTCGAAGTTTTTATCGGCAATCATCACGTTGGCCGTGACGTTGTCCAGCGCGCTTTTGATCCGTGCATTAGCGCCTGCGGCTGCGGCGGATTGCTGCAGCGCGACAAGCATGCTCTTGACTGCCGCCAGCACGCTACTTTCTGGCGCAGCCGGTAGACTGAGGTCGAAATTACCGGCAGCAATACTATTAGTAATGTCTGCCAGTTCCAGCGGATCAGCACCTAGCTGGCGTTTGACGCTGCGGATCAGCAGGTAAGCCAGCACACAGGCCAGCATCACAGCGAGCCCACCGATGATCAGTAGTAGACGGATGGTGTCGCTGGCATTCACTTCAGCCTGCACACCTTGCTTTTCAACCAGTGTGCTCTGGAAGTTGACCAACGCTTCGATATTTTTTAAGTTGACGCCCTGCGCTGCGCGTAGATCAGCAAGCAAAAACACTTTTGCTTGCTCAAACTGACCAGAATCGAAGAGCCTCAGATACTCGCCCACTGCTGCGTCAAACAACTTATCACTCGAAACGAGCGTCTGCAGAAGTTGGCGACCTTCGGCCGAAGTGATGGCCTTACTGAGCTTGTCCAGACGGTCTTGCGAGACTTTTTCGGCTTCTTCCAGTTGCGCTCGCTGCTGACCCACGAGTGCCGAGTCATCCTTGGCGAGCAACATGGTGCGCACGGCACGGGCGATGGAGTTGTTACTGTCAACAAAATCATTGGCCCAAACGGTCTTGGGAAAGCTGTTACGGGTCAACTCATGAACACCGCCACGCAGATCGCCGATCTGCTGCAGAGCAATCCCCAGTAGCAGCGCCAATAAAACCACCAACACGGCAAAGCTGAGCGACAGACGCTGAACCAGCTTCAATTTACTCAAGTTCATGTGTATCTCCTTAGAATTTTCTGACAAGCACACGCAGTTACGTTGGTATTCGGCTAGTCGACCGTTTCATTGAGCAGGGCCATTTCGCCACTGCTCATGAGTTTTTCAATGTCGACCAAGATCAACATGCGCTCTTCAACCGTGGCCAATCCCTTGAGGTATTCGGTGTTAAAGGTGCTACCAAACTCCGGCGGTGGCCGGATGGCTTCGTCAGCCAGAGCGATCACGTCGGAAACCGAGTCGACCACTACACCGATAATGCGTTTAAGCACATTAAGAATGATCACCACGGTGAACTGGTCGTAGGTGACGCTGGACAGGTTGAACTTAATGCGCAGATCGACAATCGGCACAATGGCGCCGCGCAGGTTAATCACTCCTTTAATAAACGGCGGGCTGTTGGCGATGGCGGTGACTTGATCGTAGCCACGAATTTCCTGCACGCGCAGGATGTCGATGGCGTATTCCTCAAGGCCGAGGGTGAAGGTTAGAAACTCCTGTGTCGGCTCGCTGACACGCTTATTCTCACGTTGGTCATGCATGGTTTAGCGCTCCTTGTCCGGCCAGTCTGGGTAGTGCATCGACGTCGAGAATCAATGCCACGCTGCCATCACCCATGATGGTGGCTCCGGTAACACCGTCGACACGGCGAAAGTTTTGTTCGAGGCTTTTGATCACCACTTGCTGCTGACCGACCAAGTCATCGACCTGCAAGGCAAAGGAGTTGCCCTCCGCCTCAAGGATCAACACCAAGCCACCAGCCTCAGCGACGGGGGCAACCGTTTGATTGAGCAAGCTGTTCAATGAAAGCAGCGGCAAGTATTCGTCGCGCACGCGAATCACCGCGCTGCTGCTGCCACTCATGCTGAAAATATGTTCTTCAGTGAGTTGCAGCGACTCGACGATGTAGGTCAGCGGTACCACGTAATGCACCTTGTCGACCTCAACGACCATGCCGTCGAGAATCGCTAGGGTTAGCGGCAAGCGGATAACGATATGCGTGCCTTGGCCGGCGACCGATTTGATTTCAATGCGGCCGCCAATCGAGGTGATATTGCGGCGTACCACATCCATACCAACGCCACGCCCAGAGAGATCGGTAACCGCTTCGGCGGTGGAAAAACCAGGCATGAAGATCAGCAACCAGACCTCGCTGTCCGGCATGTCATCAGTGACCGCCATACCCTGCTCTTTTGCTTTAGCAAGGATGCGCTCGCGCGACAGGCCTTTGCCGTCGTCGCTAATTTCCACCACGATGCGCCCACCTTGATGGGCCGCCGACATGCGCACAGTGCCCTGCGCCGGTTTGCCGGCGGCAATGCGCTCGGCGGGCAACTCAATACCGTGATCGATGCTGTTACGGATAATGTGGGTGAGCGGGTCGGTGAGTTTTTCGATCACACCTTTGTCCAGCTCAGTGTTTTCTCCGCGCAGTACCAGCTCAACTTGCTTGCCAAGCTTGCCGCAGGTATCGCGCACCAAGCGTGGAAAGCGGTTAAACACAAAGCTGATCGGCAGCATACGGATCGACATCACCGCCTCTTGCAGCTCGCGGCTATTGTGCTCGAGCTGACTTAAGGCTTGGAAGATGCGCTCGTGCTCGCTGGGGTCGAGCACCAAGCTCAATTGCGCAAGCATTGCCTGAGTAATGACCAGCTCGCCAACTTGGTTGATTAGACTGTCGATACGGTCAACGCTAACTCGAATAGAGCTCGATTCACTCTCGGCCTGACTCGGGCTGGCTGGCGCGCCGCGTCGATCGGTGCTGCGGCGATCTTGCGTGGGTGTGGACAGTTCAGCGGCTGGCGCTACAAGCGGCTCAGCGGCTGGCAAAGCGGCACTCGAAGACTGAGTTACTGGCGCGCCGGGCGCATCATCAAAAAAACCGTAGGCGCTATCGGCGGTAGCGTTAACCACCGGCGGCTCGTCGGCAAACAGACCATAGGCTTGCTCCCCCACTGCAACTACAGCTGCCGTTGCTGGTGCACCAGGAGCATCAGCAAAGAAACCAAAACTGTCATCCTCAACCGTTACTGGCGCGCTAGCAGCGCCGCTTTGTTGATCGATTAGTGCCTGCAGGCGCAGCCGTGTGGCTTCGACCGGAATACTCGGATCGGGGCTTTCGTGCTTGTGCGCCGCGACTAACTGCAGCAGCACATCACGCGATTCAAGCAGCACGTCGACCATCTCGGCCCGCAAGAGCATCTGCCCAGAGCGGACTTTATCCAGCAGAGTTTCCAGCACATGGGTGACGGAAGTAATGTCATCAAAGCCGAACATGCCGCTGGAGCCTTTGATTGAATGCGCCGCACGGAAAATACCGTTCAGCGCCTCGGGATCGGGCTGGGCAATGTCTAACGTCAGCAACAAGTGCTCAAGCGCTGCCAAGTGCTCTTCTGCTTCCTCGAAGAACACCCCGAGGAACTGACTCATGCCAAATGTCATGGTTACCTGCCAAAGTCTGGATTCAGTTCAGGACTTTCTTGGTCACTTCCAGCAGCTTGGGCGGGTCGAACGGTTTTACCAGCCAACCGCTGGCACCTGCTTCGCGTCCCTGCAATTTCATACTGTCGGCAGCCTCGGTGGTGAGCATTAAAATTGGCACCGCGCGGTAGTTAGGCAGCCCGCGCAGGCTTCTGATCAGGGTTAAACCGTCCATGTTCGGCATGTTTTGATCGGTAAATACCAGGTTATAGGTTTTGCGTTGCGCCTTGCCTAAACCATCGCGGCCATCCACCGCCTCGTCCACCTCGTATCCGGCAGAGCGCAGGGTAAAGCCGAGCATTTGGCGAATCGAAGCTGAGTCGTCAACGATCAGAATGGATTTGCTCATCCGTTAAGTGCCCCTAATAAAGTCATATAGTTTTCGCTGTTGCATGAGTTGTTATAGGTATGTGGTCCCAGCACAACAGGGCGCTAACCTGATTGCCACGACCGTGAATTTCGACGCTGGTGCTCAAACGGCGCACCAACTGCAGGCCGCGCCCATGGTAGAGGCTAGGCTCCACGTCGCCGTTTTGCCGACTCGCCCAATCAAAACCGGGGCCGCTGTCGGTTACCTCGATGCTTAATTGGTTGCCCTGCAACGAACCGATCTGGCAAATATCCAAACGAATCTGGCCACTGTTAAGTGCCTCTAAGCGTTCAATACGCGCGAGCAGATAACGCTCAAAACCTTCCGGGCCATCTTTCAACTCTGAACCTAAGCCTAGTAGCCCGTGATCCAAAGCGTTAGTAATAAGCTCGCGTAAAATCAAACTAAAAGGCCCTTGGCGCTGTTGATCGAGCCCTAAGGTATTACAGAAATCGGTGAGTAGTGGCTCTAAATCGAGACGCCGGAGCTGCTCGGCCTGTAAGCACAGATTGAACTCCCAGCTCTGGACTAAGCCACTGCTGGCCGGCGTAGGCGGTGCATCCAACTGCTGCGCAGGGGATGAGGCCGGCGCTCGGCAATCGAGTAGCAGACAGGAAAGATCATCATGCGGGGTAGCCCCCTGTAAGTGTTCAAGCACCGCCGCCTGCACGCGTTCAAGGCATTGCTCAACCGCGCCAGCCGCCACACACTGCTGCAATAGCTGCATGCCAAACTGCTCGAATGCGGCGTTCTCGGCCTCAACCAAACCATCGGAAAACAGCAACAGATGACTGGCGTGCGGTACCTGAATCGTCTCGGTTTCGCACAGAAACTCACTGCTAGATAAGATTCCCAGCGGCAAGTTGTGCGAGCGAAAACTGCGCAGCACTTGTCCTTGCGGGCCAATCAACAAGGCCGGCGGCAAGCCGCCATTCCACACTTCGATGCTACAGTCGCGCGGGTTGTACATGGCCATGGTGGCCGCAACAAAGCGATCGGAGGGGCTGTAACTGCGGTGCTGGTGATTCAATTCGCGGGCAATGGTGTCGAGCTGATAGCCTTTAGCGGCCATGGCATAAAACGCTTGCGAGAGCGGAATTAGGGTCAAGGCGGCCGGCAAACCATGGCCGGTAGCGTCGGCTAACATCACATACACATCGCCATTGCGCGAGGTACAGGCTAGCAGTAGGTCGCCAGACACTTCGGCGGCCGGTTGCAACACATACTTAATCAGCGGGCTGTCGAGCATCTCGCGGCGCACCAAACGCTCCATCAAGAAACTGCAGATGCGCCGCTCTTCCGCCTCGAGGCTGGCATAGTGCTGCAACTGCTGGTGCTGGCCGGCAATCTGCTGCTGCATGCGCGCAATGCGCCAGAACGAGTTGATTTTCGCTTCGAGAATTTGAAAGTTAATTGGCTTGGCGATGAAATCATCGCAGCCGGCATTCAGCGCCAACACCTGCTCATCGATGGCCGCACCACCGGACAGCATAATGATCGGCAGCCAGCCACTGGTTTGCTGCATATCACGCAACGCCCGAGTGGTATCCAAGCCATCCAAACCGGGCATTTGCCGATCGACCAAGACGAGGTCAAAGGCTTGCTCGGCATAACTGATTAACGCCTGATCACCGCTAAGCACATGCACCACCGTATGCCCAAGACGCTGAACAAAGGCGGCGATGACCATACCAATCAGTGGGTCGTCATCAATAGCGAGAATCTTCAGTGGCCGCATAATTAGCGAATGGTGAAGATTTTATGGAAGTTAGCGATCTCCAGTACATCCTTGACCGTGCCCTGTAAATTGGACAGTTCAACCTTGATGCCTAAAGGTGCAGCTTTATCGCGCAGCAGCAACAAAATGCCCAGCGCAGCGGAATCGATATATTGCACGGCTTGCAAATCAACCAGCACATTCTTGACCCCTGCTTGCGCTAAGGCTGCCTCGTAGTCGGTGCGGAAACTGCGGAAACTGTTGAAATCAAAACGGCCTTGCGGGCGTAACGTCACTTGGTTATCGGCGCTCATGGCAACCCTCCTTAGAAAAGATCTATACCGCCGGCATTCATACTGGTCTGCGACACAGGCCCGGACGGCAACTGCTTTAACTCTAGTCGCTCTTCAAGCAATCGCTGCCCTTGTTCACCCGGTGACAACCGAACATGACCCTGTAGACGCTGCGAAAAAGCCTCTAGCGCTTGGCAATTAATCTGTACCTGGCCAAGTAGCTGACTGCTCAGGTCTTGAAACTGCAAGGCAGTAACAGCGCGATTTATCCCATCGCCAATGCTGCTGGAAATGCCATCTAACTGACTAATCACCTGCAGGGTGCGCGCACTCATGCGCTGTAAGTCATCGAGCATGTCGTTCACTTGCTTGCGTGAGCCGAGCGCGAAGGACATGTCTTTAGCGGCCAGCAAACTCACCGCAGCATCCGCCGCTTTAAGTTCGTTATGCACCGCATCAACGTGCTGGCGAATTTGCGCGGAAAACTCGGTTGAGCGGCTCGATAGCGCCCGCACCTCATCGGCCACCACGGCAAATCCACGGCCTGACTCACCGGCCCGGGCGGCTTCAATAGCGGCGTTAAGGGCAAGTAAATTGGTTTGTTTGGCGATCGAGTCCATGTCGCTGGTGGATTTAAGGATGTCGCCAATTTTGGCGCTGATGCAGTCCATGCGCTCAACCAAGTGCATCGAGGTATGGCTGGTTTCGATGGTTGAGTCGACGAACAAACCAAGCGTGGTTTGCGTGGTGCTGACAAACTCTTGCAAGCCACCACCACCGCTGCCGCCACGATGGTTTTCGATCAGTTCGTGGGCCAGATCGTGCTGCTCGTTAACGCTGCGCGCTAACTGAGTGAAGCTGGAACTCAAATCGACGATAGCCGAACTTAGCAACGTATTTACTTGTTTAACTTGGCCCTGCAGCAAGCCGCTCTGATGCTGGATAGCATGCCGGTTTAGCAGGCACAGCTCATCGGCTTGCGCGCGACTTAAGCCCTCCGGCGGTAGCTCAACTAGCCCCGCCGGCGTTTGCCCATTCAGCAGCAGCATCAACATGGCCGCGCTGGCCAGCAAGCCAGCCAACAAACTCAGCCACGGCGACTGCAGCAGCGCCCACAAGCCAAGGCTCAACAACCATGGCAACGCTTGCGCCAACAAGAGCCGCGACCACGACAACGGCAACACCAAGGCGGACTGCGCAGAATCATTCATTCGCCACTTCCTTTACTCGTATTAAATGCCCGCCAGTGCCTTAACCCTAGAAGCTGGTTGCACCCTGTCAATCGCGACTGGGCAATTGCCAGCAGCTTTCTCTTATCGGCCAGCCAGCCTGTAACTTAAGCCGCCAGCGCCCGCTTAAATCCCACTTAAGCACTTGCATTTTCAGCATTTAACACCTTTGCTTTAGACTGCCGATCCGGTGTTTATTGCCGCACAACCAAGAGCTTGCCATGACCCAACTTCGTCGTATTTTGCATGTAGAAGATGACCGTTCGATTCAAGCTGTGGCCAAGGTAGCCCTTGAGGCAGTGGGCGGATTTCAGGTGCTCAGTTGCTCCAGTGGCGCCGATGCTGTGGCGCAAGTACTGGCTTTTGACCCGCAGTTTATTTTGCTCGACGTGATGATGCCCGGCATGGATGGCCCGCAAACCTTGCTGCAACTGCGCGAATTGGTGGATATTCGCCGGGTGCCGGTAGCCTTTATGACCGCCAAAGTGCAACCGGCCGAGATCGAGCATTACCTAAGTTTAGGCGCGCTGGATGTCATCACTAAACCCTTTGACCCAATGCAGCTAGCCCAACAGGTACGCGACATCTGGGCGCGCAACCAAACTACCAACCCAGTAGACCCTGCATGAGCAAAGGAGCGCCCTTGCCCGCCAATGAAACCGCGCGTTTGGCAGCGCTGGCGAGCTACAACATTCTGGACACTCCCGCCGAGGAGGAGTTTGACGATTTCACTCAGTTGGCCGCACAAATTTGTGCAACTCCGATTGCGCTGGTGTCGCTGCTCGACGCTCAGCGTCAGTGGTTTAAAAGCCGGGTGGGGCTGGATGCAGCAGAAACAGACCGGGAAATCGCCTTCTGCGGCCATGCGATTCTCGGCAATGAATTGCTCGAAGTACGCAACGCCCTCGAAGACCCGCGCTTTTCCAATAACCCCTTAGTCACAGGCGCACCAGATATTCGTTTTTATGCGGGTACCCCGCTAACCACAGCCGACGGCTTCAATCTGGGGACCCTGTGCGTAATTGATCGCACGCCACGCCAGCTTAACCCGCAACAACGTAGTGCCTTAGCGCGTCTGGGCCGACAAGTTGTGCGCCAGCTGGAACTACGTAAGAGTGCGGAGCAACACGCACATCAGCTAGCGTTACAGCGCGCAATGATCAGTAGCGCCGGTATTGCCATGCTAACCACCGACCCTGAGGGGCGCATCAACAGCGTTAATCAAGCCGCCGCGCAACTGCTTGAATACTCCAGCACAGCGCTGCTCGGACAATCTATTTGCGCGCTGCATAACCCACTGCAACTGCGTGCTCGCGCCCGACTGGCCAGCATCGACGATCCTTTTACCCTGCTGGTAAATAAGGCGCAGAGCGGTGAACGCGAAAGCCTTGAATGGATTTACCTGCGCAGTGACGGCCGCCCCCTGCCAGTTCAGCTGAGCGTATCGGCCATTCGCAGTGACACCCAGACCCTGCAAGGGTATTTATTTATTGCTCGCGATTTATTGCAACGCGAACAACTGCAACAGCGCTTGCAACACTTGTCGGCACAGCTACCGGGCGTGGTTTATCAATTTCTCCTGCGCGCCGATGGCACGAGCTGTTTTCCGTATGCCAGCGCCGGCATTAAGGAAGTTTACGGCTGCACTCCGGAGCAAGTACTCAACAGCGCCGAGGCGGCATTTGCCGTTTTGCATCCTGCCGACGTAGCAGCTGTCGGCGCTTCCATCGAACAGTCGGCGCTGCAACTAAGTCGATGGCAGGCCGAGTACCGAGTCAATCATCCAACGAAAGGGCTTATCTGGCTGGAAGGCCGCGCGAGCCCTGAGCGCCGCGATGATGGCTCGACCCTCTGGCACGGCTTTATTACCGAAATTAGTGCGCGCAAAGCTGAACACGCCGAACTAGACCGCCAACAAGAAATCAACCGTCGCTTACTGGCAACCTTCTCCGACGCCATTGTCGCCTGCGACACTCAAGGCCAATTAACCCTCTTTAACGACAGCGCCGGCAGCTGGTATGGCGTTGCGCCAGGTGACGCGCCCATCACCCCAATCGCCAGCGACTGGGCGCAACGTTACGGCTTATTTACCCTTGACGGGCAAACACCGCTGCACCTTGAAGATATGCCGCTGTTGCGCGCCCTGGCCGGCGAGCGTGTGCGCAACAGCGAACACTGCATCGTGCGGCACGGCTTTAACACTCGCTATGTGTCGGTTAATGCTGACCCGCTATTTGCCGCCAACGGGCAACAAACTGGCGCCGTCGCGGTGCTGCACGACATCACCGAACGCCGGCATATCGAGCAATTGCAGCGTGACTTTGTCTCCACCGTCAGCCATGAACTGCGCACCCCTCTTACCTCAATTAACGGCTCGCTGGGTTTAATCATTGGCGGCGCGCTTGGCCCCGTGCCTGCCAGCATGGCAGCCATGCTCAGCATTGCTCAGCAAAATAGCCAACGCCTAAGCCTGCTGATTAATGACCTGCTGGACATGGACAAATTGCTCGCCGGAAAAATGGATTTCAACCTCTGCGAGCAACCCTTATTGGCCTTATTAAACGATGCGCTGCGCAGCAATCAAGGTTATGCCGAGCAATATCAGGTGAGCTATCAATTGCAGCCATTTAGCGATGTCAAGGTCACGGTTGACGGCCTACGACTGCAACAGGTGCTGGCGAATTTCTTGTCTAACGCCTGTAAGTTTTCCCCTGCGGGCAGTCAGATTAACCTGCGCGTAGACAATAGTGAGGGCCACGTCAGAGTGAATGTGTGCGATCAAGGCAGTGGCGTGCCGCCGGAGTTTCAGGCGCGGATTTTTCAAAAGTTTTCCCAAGCCGACGCTTCCAGCACCCGCCAACAAGGTGGTACGGGCCTCGGCTTGGCCATTAGCAAAGAACTGATTGAACGCATGGGTGGCAGCATTGGCTTTGACTCAAGCGCTAAGGGGGCAATTTTTTGGTTTGAACTGCCGGTGCAAAGCAACCACGCTGAGTGACGCAGCGCAGGCTTTCTCCGCGCTGTTGCTGCCAAATTTGCCAAGCTGGGCTAACCTAACTTAACGGTTACGCCGCTACTTGGCGCAAACATTACGACCACCGATTGATCGCGCACCTTAGAGCACTGCCCATGGCCACCAGCGATGACGAACTACAACAGCTTTTGCTCAGCCTCGGCGCACAGTTTCGTCTGCGCTTAGAACAAGAGCTCCCAGAGTTGCGCGCACTGGCCGAACAACTCTTGATCGCTCACACGGTGGCGCCAAGACAGATCATCCTACAAGGCATGCGCGAGCAACTGCACAAGCTAGCCGGCTCCGCTGGCACCTTTGGTTATGCCAGCCTAGGTGCTCAAGCGCGCACGCTCGAACTCAGCAGCGTGGCGCTACTCAGCACCAGCAATACCGAACAACTATGCGAACACGCCCACGCCATCATCGCCTTCAGCCAACAAGACTGCGCCTTAAGCGCAACACCCGACAGCACCGAAAAAGCCACACAGCCAAGCAACACCAACACCGAGCTAAGTCGACGCATTTACATTTTAGCGCCCGACCAGCAACTGGGTGAAAACCTACAAACCACCTTGCTCAGCTTTGGTTATGCCGTCGAACACCTGCGCAGCAGTGCCGCCATGCTGGAGGCAGTCAACCGTCAGCTACCCGATGTGCTAATCATCGATAGTCAGCTAGAAGACGATAATCCTGATGGCTTGGCCTTTGCCCGCGAGTTGCTCACGCAACTACCACTGCCCCTGCCCCTGCTAATCATCTCTGAGCAACATGACTTCGACATCCGACTGCGCGCGGTGCGGATTGGGGTGGCCGGTTTCTTCAATAAGCCGGTGAATTTCAGCGCACTGGAAAGCCGTCTCGACAGCATATTTGCGCAACAGCGCGGCGAGCCATTTCGAGTGTTAATCATTGACGACGACCTCGAACTTTCCAAGCGCTATCGTCTTGTACTGGACAACGCGGGCATGCAGGTTGAAACCCTAAGCCAACCGGAACAGATAGATCGGGTCATGCACAGCTTCAACCCCGAAGTGGTGTTATTGGATGTGCATATGCCGCTCTGCTCAGGGCCAGAATTGGCGCAGATAATTCGCTTTAACGATGCGTGGCTGCGCGTACCGATTATTTATCTCTCGGCCGAAACCGACATCAGCAAACAGATTAAGGCGCTCCTGAAAGCCGGCGACGACTTTGTAACTAAGCCCATCTCGGATAATTCACTGGTGGCCAGCGTATTAGCTCGCGCCCAACGCGCGCGCTTACTCAGCAATGCGCTATCACGAGACAGCCTGACCGGCTTACTCAAGCACGCCGACATCAAAGAGCAGGTAGCCGTTGAGGTTGAGCGAGCGGCACGTCGCGGCACCTCGACCTGCGTGGTGATGCTCGATCTGGATAATTTTAAACAGGTTAACGACCGCTACGGTCACGCCGTTGGCGACAACGTTATTCGCGCGCTGTCCAATTTGCTCCGCCAGCGCCTCAGACGGGTCGATAGCCTCGGGCGTTACGGCGGCGAGGAGTTCACCGCCGTATTACCCGAATGCAGCCTTGAGCAAGCCAAACGGATCATTGACGAGATTCGTTTACGCTTCGCCGAATTGCCCTTTATCGCCAACGAAACCAGTTTCAACGTGACCTTTAGTGCCGGCATCGCCCAGAACAGCAGTCAAACTACCGCTAGCCAATTAATCGAGCTAGCCGATCAAGCCCTGTATGCAGCCAAGGCCGCGGGGCGTAACCAAGTGCATTGCAGCCAACCCTGACGCAGTGCGCTAAGCCGGCACTGTGCGGCGCTGGTCAGGGCCGCTAGCCACTAACGGCTCGCGGTAGGGCTGAGCACCACTTGCATGGCCATTTCATCCAGATCACTGATATTGCGCGCGATATAAAAATCGGCGCCGCCCTTAGCGCGAAATTTTTCATCGCCTAATAATTGCGCGCGCACAAACCTATAGCTGCTGCGTACGCGATTAAGCTCGCTGGATTGACTAGGATATTGGCTCAGCAGCAGCTCAAAGCGCTCGGTAATCCCCTTGTCTAGCTGCTCACGTTGCACCGCCGTTAACGCAATCGGGGCACCCGCTGGCAAGGGGTATTGGCGCACTTGATAGTCAAGTAACAACTGAGCCATTTCCAGGCTCTGCTGATGCAGGGTGGTAACCAGGATTGGCGCATCCTGCTGGGTTTGCTGATAACGCTCGCGACTCCAAGCATCCAAACGGCTTTGCAACTGCAGCAGGGTTAGAATCCGCGCAGGATAAGCACCACTATCGCCGCGCGCGGTGGTATCCAAGGCCTTGAACTCAGCGCTGATTAATTGCTCAATTTCAGCCAACGGAGCAGGTTGCCCTAGCTGTACGACTCGAGTGTCAAGCTGGGTCAAGTTGCCAAAACTACCGGTCAAAGCCCGCGGGTCTTGAGTTTTTTCTGCCGGATTGAAATACAGCATCGAACTGGCGCACAGCAGATAGCTATTAGTTCGCACGTCGTGCAGGTATTGCAGGTCGAGTAAACCTGCTTTGAGCTGCGTAGAAATCAATAAAGCGCCCAACAGCAAGCCTAATCGCATAGCCAATTGCTCCTGTGTATTTTTATTATTAGATGGCAAATAAATGCCTGTGCGCAGAATAAGTCAGTCACGCACGCTTAGTGCATCTAGCTGACCAGTGGTGGCGCTTTGCACAAGCGCCACCACCGTTAACAGCTGCCGCAGGAGGACGGCATTGCGCCACCCCCTTCAGCGCTTAACAACAGCAGGTTAGGCTGCCTTTGTCGCTTTTGCCTGTTTAACACCACTCCAAGTGTCGTTAAGCAAGAAGTGCGACAGCGCAGGGATCAGCACCAAGGCACCGATCATGTTCCAGATGAACATAAAGGTTAGCAAAATCCCCATATCAGCCTGAAACTTAATCGGCGACCACGCCCAGGTAATAACCCCGGCGGCCAAGGTAACGCCCACCAGCGCCACCACTTTACCGGTAAATTGCACCGCGCTTTTATAGGCCTCGGCCAGCGTCATACCAGCACGCTGGTTCTGCAATTGAATGCTCAGCAGATACAGGGCGTAATCGACACCGATACCCACACCCAAAGCAATCACCGGCAAGGTTGCCACCTTAACGCCGATGCCGAGCGCCACCATTAGCGCTTCGCAGAGAATCGAGGTCAGCATCAGTGGCAGCACCGCCACCACCATCGCCCGCCAGCTCCGGAAGGTAATCAGGCAGAAGATGCACACAGCGATATACACGTACAGCAGCATCGTGCGGTTAGCCGCATGTACCACCTGATTAGTCGCTGCCTCAATCCCGGCGTTACCGGCGGCCAGCAGGAACGTCCGGTCTTTGCTGTTGTGCTCAAGGGCAAAGGTTTCGGCAATTTTCGAGACGCTTTCCAGCGTTTCAGCCTTGTGATCTTTCAAAAAGGCAATCACTGGCATCAACGAGCAATCGACGTTAAACAACTCTGGGCTGTTAACCGACGCTTGCTGCGCTGAATAGTTAAGTACGTTCTGGTTGTGCGCAATGCTGAAGAACTTAGGGTTCCCTTCGTAGGTTCCTGCGGTAATTTGCCGTACAGCGTTAACTAACGAAACCGTAGCTTGCACGCCCGGCTGCTGTTGCAACAACCAAGCTAGGCGATCAGCTTCAACCAAGGTTTGATGATTCAAACAACCTTCCGGTGGCGTTTTCACCATCACGACAAACACATCGCTAGACAGCGTGTAGTGCGAAGTGATGTAAGCATTATCGCGGTTGTAACGTGAGTCGGCACGCAACTCAGGCGCCCCCGCATCGAGATCGCCAATCTTCAGGTGGGTACTCACGGCATAACCGCCAACCGCCATGATTATCGACACCAAAATGGCGACCGTTGCCCAGCGACGCTCAGTAAAGTGATCAAGCAACGTCCAAACTGCGCCTAAGCCCTTGCCACTCGACTCACAATTTTCCTCTTTTAGTGTGCGAGCAGCAGCTGATGGACTAACACCAACATAAGACAAGGCCACCGGCATCAACATCAGCGAGGTAAAGATCAGCACCGCGACACCAATACTGGCGGTAATCGCCAAATCTTGGATGACCGGAATATCGATCACCAGCAATACCGCAAAGCCAACAGCATCAGCCAGCAGCGCAGTAACACCGGCCAAGAACAAGCGCCTAAAGGTGTAGCGTGCCGCGATGAGTTTGTGTGTGCCGCGCCCGACGTCCTGCATGATGCCGTTCATTTTCTGCGCGGCGTGGGATACGCCAATGGCAAAAATTAAAAATGGCACCAATACCGAGTACGGATCCAACGGATAACCGAGCAAACCGAGAATACCTAACTGCCAGACCACCGCCATCAACGAGCAAAACACCACTAAAAAAGTGCTGCGCCAGCAACGGGTGTAAGCGTAGATAATAACGATCGCAATCACTAAGGCCGCAGCAAAGAAAAACATCACTTGCAGTAGACCATCAACCAGATCGCCTACCAATTTAGCGAAGCCGATGATATGGATCTTGATTTTACCGGTGCCTTCTTTGCCGGCTAAGCGCGCTTGAGTGTCGCCGTTGAACTCATATTTATTGCGCAACTCATTTTCAAGAAAATGCGCAAACTCGTAATAATTAATACCCTTACCAGTGGCGGAATCTTTGTCTAGTAACGGTACGACCAACATAGTTGAACGACCATCGGTCGACACCAAACTTCCCGAAATCCCCGCCTTACCGATGTTCTGACGGAGTTTTTCCATATCCTCGGGCGTGCCCTTGAAGGTCGACGGCATGACTTGCCCGCCGGTAAAGCCTTCTTCTGTCACCTCCGTCCAGCGAACGCCGGGAGACCACAACGATTTAAGCCAAGCGCGATCGACACCAGGAGTTAAAAACACCTCGTCGTTGATGTTTTTCAGGGTATTTAAATAGTCCGCATCAAAGATGCTGCCTTCGGTGTTTTCCACCACAATCCGCACGGTGTTACCCATGCCACGCAAGGATTTGCGGTTTTCCATAAAGTTTTGGATGTAGGGATGACTCTGCGGAATCATCTTCTCAAAGCTCGGGCTGAGCGTCAGCCGAGTCAATGCCATATAACCCAAGAAGAGCGTGATAACTACGAAAGTGACGATGAACAACAGGCGATTATTAAAAATCAACCGCTCCAGTTTATTACCGGAGTTCGCGTCGAAATCTTTCAAATCGCGAATCACCGGCATCGCGTCTTGTTTGATGCTAGCCATGGCTTGGGATGCCCCTAATTAATTCTTGTTATGACCGGGTTTAACGCGAAGCCGGAACTGGAAATTGACGCACGCCACGATTACCCACCACCACCAACTGGTTATCCGTAGTAGCGGTCGCGCCGGCCACCGAAGCCAGCGGCTCTTGCGGACGCAAGGTAAAGGTTACGCCATCATCAGTGCTGACCAATACATGACCGGCCTGACTGAGCAAATAGATACTGCCGGCTGAGTCCACGCTAGCCGCCACAATACTGACCGGCAAACCGGTTTCGACCTTAGTCCAGCTCACACCGGCATCGACACTGCGATACACATTGCCGCGCAAACCGTAGACCAACACCACGCCGGGCTTGCCAGTCATGCCAAAAAAAGTTCCGCTATAAGCTGTAGGCACCGCAATAAAACGCTGACTGGTCTGATCGAGTTTGAGCACTAAGCCCTGCTCACCCACAGCAAAAACCTCATCACCAACTTTATTGATGGCGTTGAGGTGGAAGCCTTGTGGGTTGTCGGTGTTCTCGAGAATTGGCGTCCAGTTATTACCGCCATCTTCTGTACGAAGGATCAGATTAAACGTCCCAACGATGTAACCCACTTTGTCATCAGCAAACCACACGTCTAGAAAAGAACTGTCTTCACCTTCATCCTGCATACGCTTGGCATCATCGAGCAAGGTTAATAATTGCTGATTGTCTGGCTGTGCAGCGGATAATTTTGTGTAGTGATCAAGCAACACCTGACCGATTTGTCGACCATCGAGTTGCTTGCTCCATGTCGCGCCAGCATCGCTGCTGTGTAGCACCACACCTGAGTGACCAACTGCCCAGCCATCGGTGGCTGTTGGAAAATAAACGGCTAACAGGTCAGCACTTAACGGCACGTTCGCCTGCTGCCAAGTAATGCCAAGATCATCAGAGTAAACAATATGACCACGTTGACCGACTGCAATTAGTCGCTTACCCACTTGGGTGACATCGACTAATTGGTTATTAATTGCCAGCGCGCTATGCACCGCCGGGGTATCCAGAATTTGTGCAAATTCGCCGGCGAAGCTACTGCCTTGATGCAGTAATAGCGCCAGGCTTAAAGCCGAAAAAGCAATCCGCTGGGGAAACTGCATAATGCTTACTCACAAATAAAGCCGCCGAATAACATGTAAACATGCAATCCGGCGGCTGAGTAACGAATGACTAATCAAGCAATGATTAGCGAATACCAGCACCAGCTAGCGACTCAGGTGACCACTGCGCCTTGCTCAGTTTAGGAATGTACTTAAGACCGCCGTATGGGCCGTAGACCCCGGCAATATTGTAAGTACCGGCAACCAGATCATAGATCATGTGAGTGGTTGGATTCGACGCTTGCACTTCCCAGCTTGGGGAGATGAACGCGAAGGAACCACGGAACAGCTGATCACGCGCATCGTACTCGTCAGAAGCAACGGCTACCCAGCTGTCCTCGTCCACATAGAACGTACGCTTGTGGTAGATATGACGAGCATCCGGTTTAAGGGTAGCTTCAACCACCCACACGCGGTGGAGTTCCCAGCGAGTCAGATCCGGCTCGATGTAGTTAGGCACCACATACTTGGCCGTCTCTTTTTCGTAGGTCAGCTTGTAGGAGTTGTACGGGATGTACATTTCTTTCTTGCCAACCAGTTTCCAGTCGAAGCGATCCAGTGCACCACTGAACACGAAAGTGTCATCGTAAGTGCTCGAACCTACTGAACCCGGGTTCGGGGTATCACAGCAAATATCGGGTGCCAGTTTTACCCGACGCTGGCCAGGCAAGTACTGCCAAGCACGACGTGGCTGAGTGATAGGATCAACCGAATCTTGCACCAGCAATGCTTCGCCAGCACGGCGCGCAGGCCCCGTGAGAGCCAATTTGATGCGGTAATAGACTTCTTCGCCAGCAGCCGGCACGTTAATACGTTCAGGATCGCTTAACGGATATTCAACCGTACCTTCACCAGTAGTGGCCAAGGTGGCCGCGCCTGCTGAGTCGACGTTCCAAGAGTCATACTTGGTGGTAATGGTATTGCCCTGATAACGCAGCAGGTGATTCCACATCACCTCATTACCCGTGCTCGGCATTGGGAATGGCACGCCAGGCAAGGCATTTTCCAAAGCCAAACCGTCTCCGACGTTCTTGGCACCAGTCGCATTTTTAACGGTGTTGTCCAAATACGCCTTAGGCAGAGTTACCGAACGATGAGTTGGGTAAACATCCACTCGGTAGCCCGGGAATCGTGCCAATAGCTCTTGGGTAGTTTTGGTGAGCATATCTTTATGCTCTGCTACGTTTTTACCAGTAATGACCAAACGTGGCGTGTCGCTGGCAAAGGGGTCTGGTCGCACCGAGTCGCCTTTTTTATAGCCCGCCGGCGCGGTATCCACCGACAAACCGCCTGTGAATTCAGGAATAGTTCCGGCTGCGTTGCCGGCTTTTTCAGCGCCGACTAGCGTTAGAGTGGTGCCGAGCTTGGCTGCGTCTGCCGCCGAAACTGCCGCTTGAGCAGCCCCGCCGATGGTCAGCGTCAAAGCGCTGGCCAACAAAGTGTGTACGAACTTCATATTATTATTCTCCTGCCTATTTCATAAGCAATGTTTGGATCAGATCGTAGTCTTAAAGGTCAGGTATACCGCACCGCGGTCTTCGAGGGCTGCGCCACCACCGGAAAAGGACGAGTAACCGCCGCCAGTACAGGTGTAGTCTTCCTCACCATCGAGAGGGTTTGGTGTGGAGCCGTCAGTCTGGCCATTAACGCACGACTCAGTTTTACCGAACGAATCCACATACTTCAGATCAACAAAGTACTGGTTGTAGATAGCCGCTCCAACTCCCACCGCGTAGTTACCAGTGCCTTTGGCGCCGCCACCCTGCACAGCCGAAACACCGGAAAGACCGCTGTTAACCGACAGTGGTAAAGACAGATCTACACCCGGAAAGGTTTGATACCACGTAGGCGTAAAGTTAACCGCCACACCGAAGTTACTGCGAGTAACCTTATCAACCCCACGGTAAGTATCTTGACCTTTGAACAACGCTGCATTGTCGTCATCCAAACTCAGCCAGCGGCTGTAATAAAACTCACCCAGCAAAGTGGCAGCATCAAAAACTGGCGTATCGGCAAAGGTCATCAGACCATTCAAGGTCCAGTGCAGCGTGTCACCCTTAGCGCCATACCCATTCGAGTCATCGGCAACCACACCACTACCCGCAGTTCGCGGAGGCAGAATAGAACCCAACAAAGGGCCAGTGCCACCAGCTGCTAGGTACGGGCTAACAAAGGTAGTGATACTGGACAGCGGCATATTGTGACGCACGTTAAGATCGCTACCCACGCTCACGCCACCAAGGTTCTTCGACAAGCTCAGGCCAACGATATCAATATCATCAGCATAAGCCAGTTGATAACTGGTGGTAGCGCCAGAAGCTAGCAGCCCCTGCACTCCAGCAACCCCGCCAGACTGCGCCAAGCCTTCACCGTTCAATACCGACTGCGGCAAGATATCCGAGGTTTTACGGTAGTAAGCACCGACAGTACCGTCCAACCACTCAGGGGACCACTTGGCCATCAAACCAAAATCACCATGCTTGTCAGGCGTTGTATCGTGACCGCGACGCACGCTAATGAATTGATTTTGCCCCAGCAGCCCAGGAGTGCCTGTGTGCTGCAGAAGCACGGACTGGCCACCATTTAAAACAGCATCCGAAGCACCATAATAGGTACCTGCCTCTGGCAGGCGCGCCGCATCCCAGTCGAGGAAGTACTGCGCAGCGAAGCTCAACTCTTGGTTTAGTACAAAGTTAGTTGAGAGCTGATTACGCGGGCGAAACAGTTCTTTGGCTTCAGTACCTGGCGAGGCCGCCAACTTGGCCAGATCCAAACCTGACTGACCGTAACTAACCGAGTGAATTGGGTTCAGCAGCGTCTCGCCCCAGAACAAGTTGTGCTGCCCGGCCTTACCGCTCAGCAAAGACTCTTCACCAATTTCGGTACTGGCAAACACGAACGCATCGAGCACTTCACCCGACGGACCACTGTAATAACGCTGGGCATAGTTACTCAGGTGCGAGCTACCGAAAGCACCGGTAGCCGGGGCTCCAGCGCGCGGCACCAAAATACCCGAAGTGGCGTCATTACCGTTTACATAAGGGTTTGAGTTAGAGCCAACGTTGTCATACGCCTTGTCATACCAGCTGGCAGTGCTGACACGAAAGCCAAAACTGCTCTTAAACACCACATCAAGCTCGGTCAGCAGATCGAGGCGATTGGTAACATTGGTACCCGCTTTGCGAAAGTTGTAATCACCATCGTTAGCATTCGGTGTGCCCAGCTGACGATCATCGGCCGACTCAGTGCGGACACCGTAGTTGTACTTAATGGTGTTATCGAAGCGAACGGCCAAATCAGGATTGCCAGTATCCACTTCAATGGCGTGTGCAGGAAGGTTCCAAATGGCTGCCAGAACAGCTGTCGCCAGCGCACCCCGACGGAGATTGTGCGATTTTTTGTTGTTATGCATGGTGCTTACTCACCTTTTTTTATTGTGATTTAACCAACCAGACCAACCCAACAGACAGTAGGCAGACCGATTGCTTGCCGTTTTGTACCTGATGCCCGAGAAAATTGAAACAGCAAATGTGTAAATGGGCGCAAATGTTCGATCTAGAGCAGCCCAGTCAACATAGTTGATACTCGGCAACTCTGCGACACAGGCTTATTTACCTCTCCTAAGAACCCTGAAAGCCTTACAACCAAGGGCTCGCAGCCGACAAACCAAACACTTAGAGCGTGGCTAACCAACCACTAATGAAGCCTAATTCAGCTCACGAATCCACAGCCTTAGACGCGCCAAAATACTGCCCCATGGCGCCAATGGATTGCTGTCAAGCAGATGCAAGCGCCCACTTAACGCACCCCACTGCCCGCCAGCGACTCCGGCGACCATTGCCCTCGCGACAGGGATTTGATGTATTTAATCCCTCCGTGCGGACCATAAACACCCGAGATGTTGTATGCGCCTGATGTGAGGTCATAGATCATGCTCGTGGCGGCGTTAACCGACTGCACCGCCCAACTTGGCGCGATAAACGCAAAGGAGCCGCGATACAACTGGCCACGCTCATCGTATTGATCGGAAGCAACTGCGCTCCAGCTGTCTTCATCGAGGTAGAACAATCGCTTGGCGTACACGTGGCGCTTGCCCGGTTGCAGTGTGGCCTCAACCACCCAGACTCGGTGCAGCTCCCAGCGCACGAAGGCCGGATCAAGGTAATTAGGTTTAAGGTACAGCTCGGGATTTTTCTCGTAGGTCAGCTTGTAGGCGTTATAAGGAATGTACATCTCCTTTTTACCCAGTAACTTCCAGCTATAGCGGTCCATAGCGCCGTTAAACACCCCGGCATCGTCATACACACTGGCACCTGCAGTGCCAGGATTGGGAGTGTCATAGGAGATATCCGGAGCCAACTTAACCCGTCGCTGACCCGATAAATACTGCCACGCGCGGCGCGGTTGTTGCAGCGGGTTGACCGCATCCTGGACCAAAATCGCCTCGCCAGCCCGCCGTGCCGGCTCGCTGTAACTGACCTTGAGCCGATAGTAAATTTCACTACCTGAGACGGGTTGATTGATCCGGGCCGCGTCGATCAACGGAAAACTGGCAAAGGCTTCACCGCGCGTGGCGAGCGTGGCCTGCCCGGCCGCATCGACATTCCACGAGTCAAATTTAGTGGTGAAGTCATAGCCCGAATGACCGGGATTACGAAACAAATGGTTCCACATGGCCTCATGGCCACTGGTAGGAATTGGAAACGGCACCCCCGGCAAGACATTTTCCATAGCCAAACCGCCCTCAATGCTGCGCGCACCAGTGGCATTTTTACGGGTATTGTCGAGTATTACCTGGCGCACGCTGGCGGAGCGATGCGAGGGGTAAACCTGCACACGAAAATCCGCATAGCGCTTGAACAATTCTTGGGTGACTGCAGTTAACTGGCCCTGATACTGCGACAGGTTGGTCCGCGTAATGATGACGCTCGGCGCCTCGCCGGCAAACGGATCTGGCAGCATCGAATCTCCGGGATGATAGCCAGCCGGCGCGGTATCCACCGGCAAACCGCCGGTATAAGCCGGAATAGTACCCGCCGCATTGCCCGCCTGTTCCGCCCCAACAGCCGTTAATTGTTGCCCAAGCTTGGCCGCCTCGACAGCCGAAACCGCGGCCTGTGTAGCGCCGATGAAGAGCAACGCCGCCGCACCCACAGTGCACGCCAAGCCCTGACGTGCTTCCAATTTAACCCTAGCAATGCTCATAGCCGTAATGCCCCTCGGTTTTATTTTTATTGTCTGCGGCAAACCAGCCCACCGTATGACATAACCACCAAGAGCCAGCAAGCGCGCCCATAGCTAGCAATGCCTTGCAGCCCCGAGGGCATGGTTTTTACCCAGCAATAAAAAAGGCCAGTCTCACGACTGGCCTTTGGGCGTTACCGATACTGCCTATTCACTCAGGCATTTTGCGCGCCGGACTCAACGCGCACGGCCCGCTCGCGCTTTAGGCCAATCACTTGCGGCAACAGCGAGCCGAGTAACATGCCGAAGGTGCTCATCATTAAGCCCACCAACTGCGGCGGCCAGAAGTCAGTTTCTTGGTAGTTAAACTCCAAGCTCAGCCACGACAACAAACCAAAGCCAATCGCCAGTAACGCGCCCTGTGTAGTGGCACGCGCCCAGAACAAGCCAGCAATCAACGGCACCGAGGCGGCCACCAAAGTCACCTTATACGCACCACCGACCATCTCGTAGATGCTGGCATTGGAGTACAGGGCAAACGACAGAGTTACAATCGCGCAGCAAACAATGGTCACCCGCATGGCCTTCAAGAACTCGCGATCACTCATGTTCGGCCGAAAGCGCTTGAGCACGTTTTCAGTAAAGGTCACCGAGGGTGCCAACAAGGTGCCGGAGGCGGTCGACATAATCGCCGACAGCAAGGCACCGAAGAACAGCACCTGAGCAAACACCGGGGTACGCTCAAGAATTAGGTGCGGCAAGATCATCTGCGCATCGCTCTCAAGAAACTCGCTAACCATGGCTGGGTCAATCATAGAAGCCGCGTAGGTGAGAAAGATCGGCAACATGCAAAAGCCTAGGTAAAACACCGCGCCGGCGATGGTGGCGTGCGAGGCGATTTTTTCGGTTTTCGCCGACATCACCCGCGCATACACGTCTTGCTGCGGAATTGAGCCGAGCATCATGGTCACAGCCGCGCCAATAAAGGCGACGATCTCCTTGGCGGTAAAGCTATGGATAAAGGTGAACTTACCGTCAGCCGCTGCTTGGCTGATGACCTTTTGTGGGCCGCCAGCCATGTCGCCAATCAGCCAGGTTAAGTAACCCAAGCCGACCACGATGATGACCATCTGAAAGGTATCGGTCAGCGCCACCGACCACATGCCGCCGAACAAGGTGTACACCAGCACAATCGCGGTGCCGATAAACATGCCTTGAGTAGTCGTGATGCTGCCGTCCGAAAGCACATTGAAAACCACCCCGAGAGCCGTCAACTGCGCGGCAATCCAACCCAGGTACGAAGCCATAATCACCAGGCTGGTGATTAGCTCAACGTTTGGCCCGAAGCGCTTACGAAAGAAGTCACCCAGAGTCAGCAGGTTCATCCGATAGAGCTTGCGAGCGAAAAAAATACCCACCAGCAACAAGCAACCGAAAGAGCCAAATGGGTCTTCGACGATGCCGGCGAAGCCGTCTTGAATAAAGGTCGCCGGAATACCCAGCACCGCTTCAGAACCGAACCAAGTGGCGAACACCATGGCCATGACTAGCGGGAACGACATGCTGCGCCCGCCGGCGGCGAAGTCTTTCGAGTTGTGTACCCGCGTCGAGGCGTAAAGACCAATACCCACTGTAATCAGCAGATAACCGACAACAAACCAGATAAGCATGTGTTGGATTCCAAAAGCTTGGGCCAGTCAGCCCCTCTCAGCAGTGGTCAGACCGCTAACTCGAGTGCTACGACCGGCTAAAATTGTTGTTGTTAGTAACGCCTATCAAGTCAGCCCGCCATCGACGCTGAAAAATCAGCCCCGCAGCGCCCGCCGCTTGCAAAAGGCTACGCCCGCGCAGTCTGCCAAACCCGTAAAATATGTCAAACAATAACGAGTATTTAATCGAATAAAAACTACAGGCGGTCGTTTTTAGCTACGGGGATAGCGCGCAAGCAACTGTTTCACAAGCAGTCATGCGTTTATCACGCAATCCACACAGTCTGTTATTTGCTACGCAGGCGCAATCAACCCCACGCGTTATTGCACCCAGAAGACGGCAATCCGTAAGACCTAGACTCACGAACAATCGGGCAAGGAAGACCGCGGGCCGAGCGACAGCCGCTCATTTAGATACCGGCAAATGCCCGCTCAACTCTTGCAACAAGCCAAGACAACTAACCGCACTCATTTCCATGGGTAAAAACTGCCCGTTACGACTGAAGCGCATTAACAGATCACGAGTCAGCATGGCCGTGGGCACGTAGGCCATTGACCAGCTGGGGAACTTCCGCTCGCTGATCTCACTGAGCTGGAGAAGCAGAACACTCTCATGCCGACTGTCGCCGGCAATCAGCTGGTACAAGCGATTAACGGCCTCACGCCCACCTTCGAGCACCTGTAAAAAGTAATCGCCATTAAACGCCAGTAAGCCGCTTATGCCATTGCTTAGATTGTGCCGGCGTGCCGCGTCGAGGATTGCCTGCAAATCGTCAGGAGCAAAATCAGCCGCCACCTTACTGACATACACCAGACGTACTAAATACATAACCCGAACTCCAGAGCTGAATTTATTTAACCTTAGCTGTGCATTTGGCAAACCGCCAAGTCACTGTCATCGCGACCAACGAGCCGGACTGCGCGGCCTGTTCAGCGGTACAATCGCGGCCTTTTTATCGACCCTCGCCACTAGGTTAATTTTATGTCCGCTCGACAGGCTCTACCCAACACCCTCAAAGCCTGGGCCCGCGAAGCCCTGAACGCCCTAGAAGAAGCCGAAGCGATCCGCGCCGACAGTCCCGGTATCGAAGAGCAAGACCTGTTCAAGATGGCCCCGGCGATTGCTGCCTACTTTCGCGGTATCGACGACGAAGAACTGACCGAGAAGATGTTCCAGCACGCCTGCGGCACCGTGGTGATGATCCACGAGCAAATCCCCGAATACCGCGACCTGTATAAGCGCTGCTTTATCCACTGCTACCTCGACGCCATGATCATGATCAAAGTGCTCAAGCTCAGCCGCGCCGAACAGGTCATCGACTTTCTCGAAGCCAAAGGCAAAGTTGAGTCGTGGCAGCCGCAGCCATGAGTAACGAGCAACTGATCGCCCACACCCGTGCGTGGGTGGACCGCGCCGTGATCGGTCTAAACCTCTGCCCGTTCGCCAAAGCCGTGCAGGTCAAAGGCCAAGTTCGCTATGTCGTGTGCGAAGCCACCGACACCGCCGGCTTACTCACCACGCTCTGTGATGAGCTGGACTTTTTGGCCAAGGTCGACCCCACACAAACCGACACCACGCTGCTGATTCACCCCGGTGTGCTCGGCGACTTTCTCGATTTCAATGACTTTCTCGAAGTGGCCGACGCAGCCGTCGAAGAGCTTGGGCTGGAGGGGGTTCTGCAAGTGGCCAGTTTTCACCCGCAGTTTCAGTTTGCCGGCACCGACATCAACGATGTCAGCAACGCCACCAACCGCTCGCCCTACCCAACCCTGCACCTGATCCGCGAAAGCAGTATCGATCGCGCCGTCGAAGCCTTTCCCGAGGCTGAGAGCATCTTCGAGGCCAATATCGAGAAACTCGAACAACTTGGCGCCGCAGGCTGGGCCGCCTTACAAGCCCAGTGCCTGCGAGACAGCGAGGGCAAATAACGCGGATTAGCCAGCAGCAGCGCCGGCAACCGGGTAAAACCTTATATAATCTGCGGCTTTTCCGCACCTGAACCCCAAGGACAACTCGTGAGCACTCTGCCAGCCTGCCCAAAATGCAATTCCGAATTTACCTACGAAGACGGCGCCATGCTGATCTGCCCGGAATGCGCCCACGAATGGTCCGCAACCGCCGCCACTGAAGCCGCCAGCGATGACGCCCGCGTGATCAAAGATTCAGTCGGCAACGTACTGCAAGACGGCGACACCATCACCGTGATCAAAGACTTAAAAGTCAAAGGCACTTCATTGGTGGTTAAGGTCGGCATGAAGGTAAAGAACATTCGCCTGTGCGACGGTGACCACGACATCGACTGCAAAATCGACGGCATCGGCGCCATGAAGCTCAAATCTGAGTTCGTCCGTAAGGTGTAACCTGCCGCAAACCCAATAAAAAGCCCGGCTTATATAGCCGGGCTTTTTATTGGGTGACTCTTCTGCGCAGAACCGAAGATAGATTCAGCAGCGCGGCGAACAATCGGCACCGCCGATCCCCCACCAACAACCGCTATCAAGGCTGTAACTGCTGCAAATAGGCGGCCAGCGCGACGATGTCTTGATCGCTAAAGTCGGCGGCGATGGTCGTCATCACCGAACCGGCGCGGCTCGGGTCTTTATCGCGAAAGCGGGTTAACGCCTTGCGCAAATACTCATCGGGCTGGCCCGCTAAGCGCGGAGTGTTCTCACGACCTTCGGCCTGCGCGCCATGGCAGGCGGTGCAGATGGTTTTAAATTTAACCTCGCCCTGAGCCAACAACGCCGAATCTACCGGCGCGGTGTGCGGCACGAGTTTTTGCTGAGCAAAATAGATGGCGATATTGACCCGATCATCCGCGCTCAGGTTGGGCGCCAGCTTGGACATGACGAAGTCCTTGCGCTCGCCGCTGGCGAATTTCTCGAAAGCATTAAACAGATAGACCGGATTCTGCTGGGCCAGGTTGGGAATATGTGGGCGCTTGCTGTTGCCGTTTTCACCGTGGCAATTACCACAAAAACGCGTGCGCTCTTGGCCGGCAGCATAGGCCTGCTGGCGCAAGGCCGGGTCGGCATTCAGTTGATTAAAGCGTTGCATGGCCTGTTCATTGGCCAAGGCTTGGGTGGCAAAACAACTAAGCAGCAGTAAAACCAAGATACGCAAGGCGGTTATCCTTTTCCAAATCAGGGCAACAGGGCAAACAGGCCGGCGACTATAGATAGCGGCGGCTATTGCCACCCCGGCGCAGATCAATAAAAACCCCGATAGCCCGGCCCCTCCGGCTCAGAAACGCCAAAGCCCATCTCACGACGGGCCTTGGGGTTTGACTCAACCTAGCCACTCACGGGCTAGGGAAGACAATGACTTACACTGCTACCGCAGCGCGGCCCAACTTAGCTTGTTGATAGGCTTTGGCCGCGTTATGAAAAGCCTGCAGCAATTTGTCGTACTGCGGGTTCTCCCAGTAGCGATATTCCGGGTGCCACTGTACGCCCAGCGCAAAGGCCTTGGCGCCGATTACGCTGACGGCTTCGATCTGCCCATCTTCGGCCACTGCCTCGATCTGCAAACCTTCGCCAAGCCGATCAATACCTTGGCCGTGCAACGAATTGACCGCCATTTCGCGCGCGCCAATCACTTGATGCAGCAGGCCGCCCTCGCTCAGGCTGACGTTATGGATCGGGCCGTAGGCCACGTCGTCCGGAACATCCTTCACTTCCCGGTGATCGAGGCGACCCTCTACCGCATGTACTTCGCGGTGCAAGGTGCCGCCAAACAACACGTTCATTTCCTGCACGCCGCGGCAAATACCAAGAAACGGGATGCCCCGGTCCAAGCAGGCGCGCATCAGCCGCAGTACGGTGGCGTCGCGCGGTTTGTCGGCTAAGCCAAGACCCGGATGCTCATCGCCATAAAAGCTTGGATGCACGTTAGACAGCGAGCCGCCAAACATGATGCCCGAGACGCTATCCAGCACGGTATCCATATCCAGTTCATCGCCGAAGGCTGGAATCATCAAGGGAAAAGCGCCGTAGCCGGTGACTGAACTGATGTACTTTTCGCCAACCAAATGAAACCAGCCGATATCCCGGTCGGTTAATTGCCAGCGGCACAGTGGTAGGCCAATCAGGGGTTTGTTCATAGCGAGTCCTCTTCATAATGGGTTGAAGTGGGCTGCCCTTGGGTCAGCGGC
>JAIETJ010000001.1 GCA_019745275.1 Pseudomonadaceae bacterium
AGTCAGCGGCTTCTTCCGGGTCAGTGAGCATCTGGCTGTGATCGAGCACGCCTTCAGCGCCGACGCCGTCTTCTTCGCCAGCCATGCCGGTTTCCAAGCTGCCCAAGCAGCCCAACTCACCTTCCACCGAGACGCCGCAAGCGTGCGAGAAGGCTACGGTTTCACGGGTTACACGGACGTTATAGTCGTAGTCGGCCGGGGTTTTGCCGTCGGCTTTCAGCGAGCCGTCCATCATTACCGAGCTAAAGCCCAACTGGATCGAGCGCTGGCAGACATCCGGGCTGGTACCGTGGTCTTGGTGCATGCACACCGGAATGTGCGGGAACTCTTCAATCGCCGCCAGAATCAGGTGACGCAAAAACGGCGCGCCGGCGTATTTACGCGCACCGGCTGAGGCCTGCACGATCACCGGTGAGTCGGTCTTATCGGCCGCTTCCATGATGGCGCGCATTTGCTCGAGGTTATTGACGTTGAATGCCGGTACGCCATAGCCAAATTCGGCGGCGTGGTCGAGCATTTGACGCATGCTGATAAGTGCCATAGTTGCAGTCTCCCTTATATATCTAGCCGTGCGCGCAGCGCTGAGCAGCTGCGCGATTTAAATTATTTGCCTTGGGCTTTGCAGCCGCGGCCGATCAAGTTGTTGTTAGCCACCCAGTACACCAGCCCTTCATCACCCTTGAGGTGGAAGGCCAGCACGTTGTTGCTATAGAGCGTACCCGAGGCGGCGGGTTCCGGAGTCAGGTGGTAAGGCATGTCACCGGCGCCGAGACGCACTTCCACGCCTTGAGCCAAGGTCGTATCGGGGCGCCAATACAGCTCAACCTGCGAGTCGCAGACCCAGCGGGTCCACGCCGCGGTGGGTTCTGGCTGAATGGTACAGGCGCCTAGGCCGGCGGCCAGTGCCAGCATAACTAAATGTTTGCTCATCGGCGCAGCTCCTTATCAAGTGACCGCAGCGGCGGATTACGCCTTGCCGCGTTGCTCGAGCACTTCAACCGCTGGCAATACTTTGCCCTCGACAAACTCGAGGAAAGCGCCGCCGCCGGTAGAAATATAGGAAACCTGCTCGGCAATGCCATATTTATCGATGGCCGCTAAGGTATCGCCACCGCCAGCAATCGAAAACGCCGGACTGGCGGCAATCGCCTCAGCCAGCACCTTGGTGCCGTTACCGAACCGGTCGAACTCAAACACCCCAACCGGACCGTTCCACAGAATAGTCTTGGCCGACTTGAGCAGCTCAGCAAAATTGGCGGCGGTTTGCGGGCCGATGTCGAGGATCATGTCGTCCTCGCTCACTTCACTAATCAGCTTGACGGTAGCTTCAGCGGACTCGGCAAACTGCTTTGCCACCACCACATCGACCGGCAGAGGTACGCTGACCTTAGCGGCGATGGCGCGTGCCACGTCGAGCAAGTCCGGTTCATATAAGGATTTGCCCACCGGATGGCCGGCCGCGGCCAAGAAGGTGTTGGCAATGCCGCCGCCGACGATCAACTGGTCGCAAATAAGGCTCAGGCTATTCAGTACATCGAGCTTGGTCGACACCTTAGAGCCCGCCACGATCGCCGCCATTGGCTTGGCCGGGTTGCCCAAGGCCTTGCCCAGCGCGTCCAGTTCGGCCGCCAGCAACGGACCGGCACAGGCCACTTTGGCGAACTTGGCCACGCCATGGGTGGAGCCCTCGGCGCGGTGCGCGGTGCCGAAGGCGTCCATCACAAACACGTCGCACAGGGCGGCGTATTGCTGGGCTAGAGAATCGCTGTTTTTCTTCTCACCGGCGTTGAAACGCACGTTTTCCAGCAGCACGATCTCGCCAGCCTTAACCTCGACACCAGCGAGGTAATCAGCCACCAGCGGCACGTCGCGGCCCAAGGCTTGCGACAGATAAGCGGCGACTGGCGCCAAGCTGTTCTCTGCGCTGAATTCGCCTTCAGTCGGGCGACCTAGGTGCGAGCAAACCATCACCGCCGCGCCTTTTTCCAGGGCTAACTTGATGGTCGGCAACGAGGCGATAATCCGCGCAGCGCTGCTAACTACGCCGTCTTTTACCGGCACATTGAGGTCTTCGCGGATCAGTACGCGCTTACCTGCAAGGTCAAGGTCAGTCATTTTAAGTACGGTCATGGTTCAGTCCTAACAGGTTAAAAGGTGAGTCGCCCCGAGGCGTATCAAAACGTGGATCGTCAAGAGGCGTCGAGCCAATGCTCGGCGACATCTAACATGCGGTTAGCAAAGCCCCACTCGTTGTCGAACCAAGCCAACACGTTAACCAGCCGAGGGCCAGAAACGCGGGTCTGACTGCCATCGACGATGGCCGAGTGAGGATCATGATTAAAGTCACAACTGGCGTGCGGCAGTTCGGTGTAAGCCAGTAAACCCTGCAGCGGGCCGCTTTCGGCGGCCGCACGCAGCAACTGATTAACTTCAGCGGCCGTGGTATCGCGGGCCATCTGCAAGGTGATATCCAAGCAGGAGACATTCACCGTCGGGACCCGAATCGCCTTGGCTTGAATCCGCCCGGTCAACTCTGGCAACAAGCGCTCAATGCCGCGCGCCAAGCCGGTGGACACCGGAATCACCGACTGAAACGCTGAACGGGTGCGACGCAGGTCTTCGTGGTGGTAGGCATCGATCACCGGCTGGTCATTCATCGCCGAATGAATGGTGGTAATCGACACGTACTCCAGACCAATCGCTTCATTCAGCAGTTTCAACAGTGGCACGCCACAGTTGGTGGTGCAGGAGGCATTCGAGACCAACACTTCCTGCCCTGTAAGCTGCTGCTGATTAACCCCGTAGACGATGGTGGCGTCGATATCCGCCTCGCTGGACATCGGCTGCGATAGCAGTACCCGTGGCGCACCGGCGCTAACAAAGCGTTCGGCCTGCTCGCGAGTGGTGTATTGCCCGGAGCACTCCAACAATAAGTCGATGCCCAATTCAGCCCAATTAATCGCCTCGGGACTGCTCTGGCGCAGCACTTTTACGCACTGCCCCTGGATATGCAGGCAATCACCGTCGACCCGTACCTCACCGGGAAAACGCCCGTGGGTGGAGTCGAAGCGGGTTAAATATTCGATGCTGGCCTGATCGGCCAAGTCATTCAGCGCGACTATTTCCAGCCGCGCCCCAGCACCCCGCTCGTGCAACGCACGCAGCACGCAACGACCGATACGGCCATAACCGTTGAGGGCGATTTTATAGGGGCGTTTGGACATGGTGATCTCGTTGGGAGGCGACCGTCGGGTGGATGACCGAAGTCATCCACCGTTAAGCGGTGCTTAGACGTCCAGCAACTCGGCGGCGGTTTCCAGCAGGTTTTCCAAGGTGAAACCAAATTCCTCGAACAACTCACCAGCTGGGGCCGACTCGCCGAAGGTGGTCATGCCGATAATCCGCCCTTCCAAACCGACGTACTTGTACCAGAAGTCCGCGTGCGAGGCTTCGATGGCAATCCGCGCGCTGACTTGCAGCGGCAGCACCTCTTGCTTGTAACCAGCATCCTGAGCGTCAAACACGCTGGTGCTTGGCATCGACACCACGCGCACTTTGCGGCCTTGAGCAGTGAGGGCCTCGTAGGCCTGCACGGCCAAGCCAACTTCCGAACCGGTGGCAATCAGCAGCAACTCTGGCTCGCCGGCGCAGTCTTTCAATACATAAGCGCCGCGGGCCACATTGGCCAACTGCTGGGCGTCGCGGCTTTGGTGCGGCAGGTTTTGCCGGCTGAAAATCAACGCCGACGGGCCGTCTGCACGCTCAATGGCGAACTTCCAGGCCACCGCCGATTCAACCGCATCACATGGACGCCAAGTGTCTAGGTTCGGCGTGCCACGCAGGCTGGCCAATTGCTCGATCGGCTGGTGAGTTGGGCCGTCTTCGCCCAAGCCGATGGAGTCGTGGGTGAACACATAGAGCACGCGCTGCTTCATCAGGGCCGACATGCGCACCGCGTTGCGAGCGTATTCCATAAAGATCAGGAAGGTCGCGCCGTACGGAATGAAGCCGCCGTGCCGGGCCACGCCGTTCATGATCGCGCTCATGCCGAATTCGCGCACGCCGTAATACATGTAGTTGCCGCTGGCATCGTTAGCCGACACGCCTTGGCAGCCCTTCCACAACGTCAGGTTGGAACCGGCCAAGTCGGCCGAACCGCCGAGGAACTCTGGTAACAACGGGCCGAGGGCATTCAGTGCGTTCTGACTGGCTTTGCGGCTGGCGATGGTTTCGCCTTTGGCCGCGACTTCTTGCACATAGGCGGCGGATTTGGCGGCGAAATCAGCCGGCAACTCGCCTTTCATACGGCGAGTAAATTCACTGGCTAGTTCTGGATGGGCACCGGCGTAGGCGGCAAAGCGCTGGTTCCATTCGGCTTCGCGGGCGGCGCCAGCGGCTTTGGCATCCCACTCGGCGTAAAGCTCGCTAGGGATTTCAAACGGGCCGTACTTCCAACCCAAGGTGGCACGGGTCAGGGCGATTTCTTCGGCGCCCAATGGCGCGCCGTGGCAGTCTTCTTTGCCTTGCTTGTTCGGCGAACCAAAGCCGATCACGGTTTTGCAGCAGATCAGCGTCGGTTGCTCGCTCTTACGGGCGGTGGCAATGGCGATTTGCAGCTCTTCTGGGTCATGCCCGTCAACGTGACGAATCACCTGCCAGCCGTACGCCTCGAAGCGCTTAGGGGTGTCATCGGTGAACCAGCCTTCGACTTCGCCGTCGATGGAGATGCCGTTGTCGTCATAAAAGGCGATCAACTTGCCCAAGCCCAAGGTGCCAGCCAGCGAGCTAACCTCGTGGGAAATACCTTCCATCATGCAGCCATCACCCAAGAACACATAGGTGTGGTGATCGACAATGTTGTGGCCAGCGCGGTTGAACTGCGCCGCCAAGACTTTTTCCGCCAAGGCGAAACCCACGGCATTCGCCAAGCCCTGACCGAGCGGGCCGGTGGTGGTTTCCACGCCCGGGGTGTAACCAAACTCTGGGTGGCCCGGGGTTTTGCTGTGCAGTTGGCGAAAGTTTTTCAGGTCGTCGATCGACAGGTCGTAGCCGGTCAGGTGCAGCAAGGAGTAGATCAGCATCGAGCCGTGACCGTTCGACAGCACGAAACGGTCGCGGTTAACCCAGTTAGGGTTCGCCGGGTTGTGCTGCAACACGTCGTGCCACAACACTTCAGCGATATCGGCCATGCCCATCGGGGCACCGGGGTGACCGCTGTTGGCTTTTTGCACAGCATCCATGCTGAGGGCGCGGATGGCATTGGCTCGCTCGCGACGGCTGGGCATTGCTTATCTCCTAACGGGGCTGTGGTAGAAACAGCTCAATATCTACTGCGTTTGGTCATGCTGCGTTGATAGCTGGCTCGGACTGCTCATTTACAACCCGTAAACTCCGCGTCCTCGCCAGCTTTCGCCTTACCTGACCTGCACTCGCTACGATCTTGAACTGCTTCTGCAAAACATGAAGTCGAAAAAGGCGGGCATTTTCGCCCAGCGCGCCCGGCGGGGCAATCACAGATGGTCGCTGCGGCGCTATTTGTCGCAGTTAAGACCCTTATCAGGCTGATTCGCCAGTAAATAGTCACGCCGCTAATCCCCGCGCGCCCTGCAAGGGCAATATCAACATTTCTTGATATTGCCCTTGCAGGGCTAAATTTCCCCGCCTAGACTGCCACCCATGAATTTACCTGCCGCCCAGCTTCGCTTCGAAGCCAGTGAAGAACTCGCCAGCCTGTGCAAGGCCGGCGGCGACCCGCTGCGCTTGAATGTGCTGCGCGCGCTGGCCAACGACTCCTTTGGCGTGCTGGAGCTGGCGCAAATTTTTGCCACCGGCCAATCGGGCATCAGCCACCATTTAAAGGTGCTGGCCCAAGCGCGCTTGGTCGCCACCCGGCGCGAAGGCAATGCGATTTTTTATCGCCGGGCGCTGGCGCAGACCGAGTTATTTTGCGGCAAGCTGCACGCCGCCCTGCTCGATGAAGTCGATGCGCTAGAGCTGCCCGCCGATGTACAGCAACGCATCTCCGCCGTGCACAGCCAGCGCGCTGCGGCCAGCCAAGACTTTTTTGCCCGCATCGCCGATGGCTTTCAAGCCCAGCAAGACCTGATTGCCGGCTTGGGGCAGTACCGCGACAGCTTGCTCGGTTTGCTCGACTCACTCAATTTCCCAGCCAACGCCAGCGCACTGGAAGTCGGCCCCGGCGACGGCGGCTTCTTGCCCGAACTGGCGCGGCGCTTTGCCCAAGTGACGGCGCTGGACAACAGCCCGGCCATGCTCGAACTGGCGCGCCAGCGCTGTGAACGCGAAGGCCTAGCCAATGTTCAACTAGAGTTACTCGACGCCCTAAGCACCAGCCCGGCCAGCGCCGACTGCGTGGTACTGAATATGGTGCTGCACCACTTTGCCGCGCCGGCCGAGGCGCTCAAGCAACTCAGCCAACGGGTTAATCCCGGCGGCAGTTTGCTGATTACCGAATTATGCAGCCACAACCAGAGCTGGGCCCGCGAAGCCTGCGGCGATCTCTGGCTAGGCTTTGAGCAAGACGACCTGGCCCGCTGGGCCAGTGCCGCGGGGCTAACGCCCGAAGAAAGTCTGTACCTAGGTTTACGCAATGGTTTCCAGATTCAGGTGCGGCACTTTCGCCGCCCACTGGTCACCCCCTCCTATATAGAACAGGAACTGCCTTGATGAGCGAATACGCCCTCTTCACCTCCGAGTCCGTGTCGGAAGGACACCCGGATAAAATCGCCGACCAAATCTCCGATGCGGTGCTCGACGCCATCATCGCCAAAGACAAGCAAGCCCGCGTGGCCTGCGAAACCTTGGTGAAAACCGGGGTGGCGATTGTGGCGGGCGAGATCACCACCACCGCGTGGATCGACCTTGAGCAACTGGTGCGCGACGTGATCGTCGACATTGGCTACAACAGCTCGGACGTCGGCTTCGATGGTGCCACCTGCGGCGTGATCAACATCATTGGCAAGCAGTCGCCAGACATCAACCAAGGCGTTGACCGCACCAAGCCCGAAGACCAAGGCGCCGGCGACCAAGGCCTGATGTTTGGTTACGCCAGCAACGAAACCGACGTGCTGATGCCCGCACCGATCGTGTTCAGCCACCGTCTGGTAGAACGCCAAGCCGAAGCGCGTAAATCCGGCCTATTGCCGTGGTTGCGCCCCGACGCCAAGAGCCAAGTGACCTGCCGCTACGAGAACGGCAAGGTGGTGGCCATCGACGCCGTGGTGCTGTCGACCCAACACAACCCAGAGGTTAAATACGCTGACCTGCGCGAAGGCGTGATGGAGCTGATCGTCAAGCACGTGCTGCCGGCCGAACTGCTGCACAAAGACACCCAGTTCCACATCAACCCAACCGGCAACTTCGTGATCGGTGGCCCAGTGGGCGACTGCGGCCTGACCGGCCGTAAAATCATCGTCGACTCCTACGGCGGCATGGCCCGTCACGGCGGCGGCGCGTTCTCCGGCAAGGATCCATCCAAGGTTGACCGTTCGGCCGCCTACGCTGGTCGTTATGTAGCGAAGAACATCGTGGCCGCCGGCTTGGCTGAGCGCTGCGAGATCCAAGTGTCGTACGCCATCGGCGTGGCGCAACCGACCTCGATCTCGATCAACACCTTCGGCACCAACACCGTCAGCGAAGACAAAATCATCAAGCTGGTGCGTGAAGTCTTCGACCTGCGTCCGTACGCCATCACCAAGATGCTCGACCTGCTGCACCCGATGTACCAGGCCACCGCGGCTTACGGTCACTTCGGCCGCACCCCGCAAGAAGTCACCGTGGATGGCGACAGCTTCACCACCTTCACCTGGGAAAAAACCGACCGCGCCGCCGACCTACGCAGCGCTGCAGGTTTGTAAGGCTGCACAGAAACAAAAAACCCGCTGCGGCGGGTTTTTTATTGGCTCTCTATTGACCGGCGCTCCGCGCTCATGAACCCGATGAGCCGGGCACAAACCAATAGGCTTTATTCGCAAACGGCTGATCAGCGGAAAGGTTCGGATTAGCAATTTTGAGTAGACGCCGATTTTGTAAGTTCATGGCCTTGATAACCGCGCCATACTCTTGATTAAACAGGCGATCCAAGGTGCCATTAGCGACAATTATAGCCATCCCCTCCGCCACCCGCTGCGCATGCTTCGTGCCTTCGGCCGTGCGTGGGAACCAGAAATACACCGGCAGCGGGTAGTACAACAACAGCTCATTTTCAATCAGCAGCTGCGGGTATTGCTGGCTTGCCTGCTTAAACTCGCCGGCAACTTCCGACACGCCACGACCAAACGCATCGAAGCGATGCAGCGCCAACATGCCGAATAAACCCTCATAACTGCTGCCGGTTACCACCTTAAGATCGCTGGCTTGATAAATGGCGACATCTGACCAGTCTCGCCCTTGGCCAAAACTGAACTGGCGCAAATCATCCAAGGTGCGCACGCCGGCAAAGCGCGGGGCATCCTCTGCGCGAATTAAAAACACCCGGTAGCCCAGCAAGCCTTTATCGATCGGTACCTTTATCGGTTGCAGGGCCCGCTCCAGAGCCTCGGTAGGATTGCGCACGATAATATTTAACCGACCATTCGGCCGCTGCATTTCAAACAACTGCAATCGCTCATTCAAGGCAGCGCTAGGCTCAACCAGATAATCCCCGTTTTTGTCCCGGGTCGCATCCAAGGCCGCACGCAACACCCGCCAGTGATACTGATAACGCTGATCCTGCGCAGACTCCGGGCCGTTGTAGATGAAGTGCCACGGCCTAACCGCCTCGGCCCGCACCGCCAGCGACGTAACGGCGAGAATACAACCCAAGCACAAAACCCAGACGTGCATCGCAACCCGTACCCATTTACTAATCATCGGCTAAACCCTAACCCGCCAGTCACCAGCTAATCTTAGCGGTTAATCCGCCCATCACAACGAGCAAGGAAGCTCTCAATGCAGCGCAGCCTATCCATAGCCCTTTACTGGCTGAGTGTAACCGCCGTTGCCGCCGACTGCCCCAGCCTCAGCCCTAGCCAGGTGCAAGCCGAACTGACCGAGCGCAGCCAGCAAGTCGCCCAATGGGACGACGCCTACCATCGCCAAGGCGTGGCGCTGATTGCCGACGAACTCTACGACCAAGCCCGCAGCCAGTTAGCTCACTTGCGTGATTGTTTTCCCGCCGCCACACCCCCCAGCAACCGCGCCGATAATCCGCTGGCCAGCAGTACCGGCCCGCTCAGTCACCCCATCACCCAAACCGGCCTAAACAAACTGGCCGATGAAGCCGCCGTGCGCCAATGGCTGAGCACCCGCAAAGATCTGTGGATTCAGCCCAAGGTCGACGGTGTGGCGGTGACACTGATATTTGCAGACGGCCGTTTGCAGCAAGCCATCAGCCGTGGCGATGGCAGCAGCGGCCAAGACTGGACCGCCAACGCTCGGTTAATTGCCGAACTGGCGCAGCCGCTGGCTAACCACGGCGCGCTGCTGCTGCAAGGCGAGCTCTACTGGCGGCTGCCCGGCCATATTCAGGCCAAGGCCGGCAGCTTGGGGGCCCGCGGCAAGGTCGCCGGCTTGATGGCGCGAAAAAATCTTAGCCCCGCCGAGGCGGCACAGATTGGCGTGTTTATTTGGGAGTGGCCGAGCGGACCGACCGGCATGCCTGAGCGCCTTGCTGGCCTCAGCGCCTTAGGTTTTAGCCTGCCACAGCAACTTAGCCAGCCGATCAGCAACTTCGAGCAAGCACAGCAGTGGCGGGACACTTGGTATCGCCACGGGCTGCCCTTTGCCAGTGATGGCGTAGTGCTCAAGCAGGGCACACGGCCCAGCGGCGAACACTGGCAAGTCAGCCCGCCGGGCTGGGCCGCCGCTTGGAAATACCCGATTGTTCAGGCCTTGGCGCAGGTCCGCGCAGTACGCTTTCAGATTGGCCGCACCGGGCGCATCACTCCGGTGTTGCGTCTGCAGCCGGTGCGTTTAGATGATCGGCAAATAAGCCACGTCAGCCTCGGCTCCTTGCAGCGCTGGCAACAACTGGATATCCGCCCCGGCGATCAAGTCGCCATCGCCCTCGCCGGCCTGACCATCCCTAGACTCGACCGCGTGGTGACACGCAACCCACAGCGCGCCGAGCTGACAGCACCGCTAGCCAGCGATTACCACGCGCTAAGTTGCTGGCAATACAGCCCCGCGTGCGCCAGCCAGTTTCGTGCCCGGCTGATTTGGCTGAGTGGCAAACACGGCCTCGCATTGTCTGGTGTCGGCCCTGGCACCTGGGACAAACTGCTCAAAGCACAGCGCATCGCGGGCCTGCTCGACTGGCTGAACTTTACCGAAGAGCAACTTGCTAGCACCTCAGGCTTCGGGCTGCGCAGCGCCAGCCAGCTCAGTCAGCGCTTGCATGCCGCCCGCCAGCGGCCCTTTCAAACATGGCTGCGGGCCATCGGCCTGCCGCCATGCGGCGCGGCCCCGCTGGGCGATAACTGGAACGCACTGGCCCAGCGCAACGTGGCGCAATGGCAAACCGTACCAGGTATCAGCCAGACTCGCGCCCGAGCGCTGCAGAGGTTTTTCCAGCAGCCGGAGGTGCAGGCATTGCGTGGACAATTACAGGCGGCAGGGGTAGCCGGGTTTTAACCGCGGCACAGTTAAAGAGATAGCCGCGATTATTGCCCGGCGGCACGCGCCAAACGCAGATGAATCAGCGCCAGCCGCTGGCCGTGCGGGTCTTGCCGCTCTTCTATGGCAAACGGGCTAAAGCCCAGCCGGGTGTACAGCAGCAAGCCGGCGACGTTCTGGTTAAAGCACGCCACTGTCACCTCGCGAGCCTGATGCTTGGTGAAGGCAATCGCCATCATCTGCTCGATCAAATAGCGCGCCACCCCGCGATTGCGCGCCTGCGGGGCGACTATCACATTACCAATCGAGCACACGCCGCCAGTTTCCCAGCGATAAAAATTGGCGAATGCCAGCACCTCGCCGTCCTGATCGACCACCGTGGAGTCGCTGCGCTGGGCAATCGCCGCGTGTAACTGCGCAGGCGTCAGCGGGTGGCTGGCCCTGGGATAGAAAAACATCAACTCGGCCACGCTCGGCGCAAAGGCGCAGATGGCGGCGAGGTCGGATTGAATAACTGGACGCGAACTGAGTGGCATAGGTCTCTCCATGACATTTAGCGACATGCACGGCGAGGATAACCGCCGGCCAGAGCGCGTTACAAACCGCCGAGCAGCGCGGCGAGAACCTTAGTAATCACGAAAATTTTGCTGACAGGCCTCGCAGACGTTCTCAACCTGCTTAAACGGTTTGGCTAGGTTGGCGGGTAGCAACGATGGCTGGCCGGTGAGCATGGCCAGTGACGCTGTGGTTGTTTCGAGCTGCTTGGCCAACTCGTCACAGCACTGCTGGTATTGCCAGACTTCATCTTTAGCGCTGCTTTTGCCCTCATCACGGGCCTTCGGAAAGTGCTGCCAAGGCTGTTGCGCCAAGGTCGCCAACAGGCCAGCGCTGGTAGTAAATGTCGGCGCATCGAACCTGCGCATGCCGCAGCGTTGCCGGCGTTTTTTCGCCGCCTGAGGTATTGGCATTGCGCTCACACTTACAAGAGCCAGGGGTAACGTGGTTTCAAGGCACGCGCCGCCGATCCGAGAATAAGGACCCACGCACGAACAAATCATATACAAGTATTTATTTCTGTACTAGATTTGTATAACACTTAAAAAGCGAGGTGCGCCATGAATCTGCAGCAGCTAAGTCACAACGCCCAAAGCGGCTTGATCGATGAGCTAAATCTAATTTCTCTGGAGGGCGGCATTTATCTTCTTGAGGCGCGAATGGAGGGTAAATCTAATCGGCTGGCTGACGACAAAGGTCTTACCTTTCGCATCCGTTCTATCGAGCACGCGCGCGAGGTTTTGAAGAACGTCTCTATCGTGCCCTTCCATTTAGTACACCCCGTAGTGCATGAGGAAATGTGTGGTCTACCACCTGCACCAAGTGAGATTTTACGCCTGCCAATTAGCATGCATTGAACCTTAGACAGCGGCGCTGAAATTTGTTGCGAAACTCACGCGTCGCTGCTTTTCAAGCAGCGCTGAACCAACAAATACTGCGACGCCAAGTTACCGCTGAAGTTGGTTGGCTAGGCTGATCAGCACGCGGATATAAGCGTGGAGTAGCAACGAGCACCTGAAGTGCGGCACGCTAAAACTGCAGCCAGGGCTCCCCTACTGCCTATCCCGCACAGCCCGGCAGCGCTGCGCAACGACACGTGCCCGGCAACGCCACTTATAGCGCGAGTTAAGCAACTAGTACTTACCGGTGCGACACCCGCCCTACCGCGACTTCCAGCAAGTTGCACAGCGTACCTAACAGGCCTTGGACGATCCGTACGGGGGATTCCAACAAGCCGGCTAATCACCGAGTTAAAGCAGCAAAGAGGACAATTACCGACAAAGCCGTACAACAAACTTGTATAGACACAGCGATTTAAATTCTTTTTTGTACAACTTATTTCCATCGGTGACCGCCATGAACTTGCCGCAACTACTTCAGCACGCACGCGAAGGACGGATCGAAGAGCTCAACCTAATTTGCATCGAAGGTGGCATCTACCTTTTAGAGATTTGTCTAGATGGTCAAAGGCATTTGCTACGCGATAAACAAGCGCAAACCTTTCGTTTGCGCTCAGTCGAGCACGCTCGCGACCTACTGCAAGAGTTGCCGCCAGTACCCTTTCACTTGATTCATGCGGTGGTGCACGAGGAAATGTGTGGCCTGCCTGCCGGACCACAGCAGCGCCTGCGCGTCCCTATCAGCCTGGCGAGCCAGTGGTGATGCCATGCAGGCGCCTGGCCCTAGTGCTCGGCGATCAGCTGTCCTTCGACTTGTCCGCACTAAGCCAACTAGACCCCGGCCAAGATGCGGTGCTGATGGCCGAAGTGGCCGCCGAAACCGACTATGTGCCTCACCACCCGCAAAAAATTGCACTGATTTTCAGCGCCATGCGTCACTTTGCCGAGGCCTTACGTGAGCGCGGCTGGCAAGTGCACTACGTCACCCTAGACGACCCGCACAACAGCGGCTCGCTCCCAAGAGAACTGTGCCGCTGGGCCGAGCAATTGCAAGCGCCGGAAATTCACCTGACCGAATGTGGCGAATGGCGCCTGGAGCAGGCACTGCGAGATACAGGACTGACCTTGCGCTGGCATAGTGATAGTCGCTTTCTCTGCACGCGAGAGCGCTTTGCCAAATGGGCTGACGGCCGTAAGCAATTGCGCATGGAGTACTTCTACCGGGAAATGCGCCGCAGCAGCGGCCTACTGATGCATGGCGATGGCACGCCAGAAGGCGGCGCTTGGAACTTCGACGCAGAAAACCGCAAGGCACTGCCCAAACAGGTTAAAGCCCCGCCGCTGGCGCGCTTTGCCGCCGACACCATCACTAGTGAGGTGCTGGATTTGGTGCGCGCACGCTTCAGCCATCACTACGGCGCTCTGGACGCCTTCGATTATCCGGTCACCCACGCCGAGGCTGACGCGCTGTGGCAGCATTTTGTCGAGTTTGCTCTGCCTGGGTTCGGCGACTATCAGGACGCCATGGCCGTCGGCGAGCCCTTTCTATTTCATGCACGAATCAGCGCGGCCCTGAATATCGGTCTGCTCGATGTGCGCCAACTGTGCGCTGATGTCGAAACGGCTTACCGCCGCGGCCGTGTGCCGCTGAATGCTGCCGAAGGATTTATCCGTCAACTCCTCGGCTGGCGCGAATACGTGCGCGGCATCTACTGGCTGCACATGCCCGAGTACGCCCAGCGCAACGCCTTCGGCAACACCCGGGCGTTGCCGGAGTTCTACTGGACCGGCAAAACCAAGATGAAGTGCATGAGCCAAGCCATCGGCCAGACGCTTGAGTACGCCTACGCCCACCATATTCAGCGGCTGATGGTCACCGGTAACTTTGCCTTGCTGGCCGGCATAGTGCCAAGCCAGGTCTGCGACTGGTATTTGGCGGTGTATATGGACGCCTTCGACTGGGTCGAACTGCCCAACACCTTGGGCATGGTGATGCACGCCGACGGTGGTTATCTCGGCAGCAAGCCGTATTGCGCCAGCGGCCAGTACATCAAGCGCATGTCCAATTACTGCGGTGACTGTGCTTATAAAGTTAGCGAGAGCACCAGCGAACAGGCCTGCCCGCTCAACGCGCTGTACTGGCATTTCCTAATGCGTCATCGCGATCAACTGGGCGGCAACCAGCGCCTTGCTATGGTCTACAAGAATCTCGCACGCATGCCTGACGCCAAGCAACAGGCCCTATGGCAGCGCGGCGAAGACCTGCTGGCGCGGCTGGATGCTGGAGAAATGCTGTGAGCCCGACTAGGCCATGAACAAGAGCAATCTACCGAGCAAAATCTGCGTGCTTTGCGCCAGGCCTTACGCCTGGCGCAAAAAATGGGCGCGCTGCTGGGATGAGGTGCGCTATTGCTCCGAACGCTGCCGGCGGCATAAAGGCCAGCCCCATCAGTAGTCGCGAAACTCTTGATGGCAGGCCTCGCAGGCGTTCTCAACCTGTTTAAACGGTTTGGCCAAGCTGGCGGGCAACAACGCTGGCTGGCTGGCGAGCAAGGCCAATGACGCCGTGGTTGTTTCGAGCTGTTTAGCCAATTCGTCGAAGCGCTGCTGGTTTTCCCAGACCTCATCTTTAGCGCTGCTTTTGCCCTCATCACGGGCCTGCGGGAAGTGCTGCCAAGGCTGCTGCGACAAGGTCGCCAATAGGCTGGCGCTGGTTGCAAAGGTCGGCGCATCAAACTTAACCCGCCCGCGCAACATACCGCCCAGTTGCTCACTGGTTTTTAGCATCTGTTTGAAGATGATTTGCCGCTGGCCCAGTGGGGAATTGGGATCGACTTTGTTACAAGCAGTTAATGTCAGGCAGGCGAACAGGGCAACAAGAATGGCTTTACGAGGCATGGCGGATACTAGCGGTCAGCAAAAAGGCCGCCAGTATCCGCGCATTCGAGCGGCTTAAACAGGTTGTTTAGCTGGCGACCACAAACAGACTGACGATAATGCCCATGCCCACGCCCCACACCAGGGTGCGCAAGCGGCCGATATCGCGGATATAGCAATAGGTGAACAGCAGCCGGCTGATCACAAAGGCGATGGCCAAGGCATTCAGGGTCGACTGCTCGGCGCCACCGGCCTGATGGGCAATAATCACCGCCGCAGCAAAGGCTGGCGTGACTTCAAAGCCATTCAACTGGGCGCTGACCGCCCGTTTGCGCGCGCCTTCGAGGGTGGCCAAAAATGCCCGAGGATCGCGGTTCTCTTTATCGCCAAAATCGCCGCCGGTGAACTTGGCATAGCCCGTGGACAGATAAGGCAGAATGAAAGCAATCAGCACACACCAATAAGCGATGGTCATAGAGGCAATAGTCATAGCAACTCCGTTTGTAGTTAGTTATTCGACGGTGAAGCTGCAGCCTGCCGAAAAACCCCACGCAACGCCATGACCTGATTGCCTTATTGCACCAGCAAATAGCTCACTATGGCCGACAGAAAGCCTTGGGGAACCGCGATTGCTTGGCTATAATTGCCAAGCTTTTTGGCGTGCTGGCTATGCCGGCATGCTCCCGCCACCCACCCGAGGGGCGCTGCAGCAGACCGTGAGGTTGTTTTGGATTGTTTCGCCGCACAACGGCAGATCTAAATCAGACTCTCGCCTGTCAGGCTCGGATGGGGCGTACTCAACCGCTGGCTGAACCCTTACGGGTGCCGGCTGCGGTTAAAACGCATCAACGGCGCCCATTCGCACACCACGAATGGAGTTACCGCATGAGCGCTGCTTTTACTGACTTTAAAGTCGCTGATATTTCCCTGGCCGCTTGGGGCCGCCGCGAAACCATCATTGCCGAATCCGAAATGCCGGCACTGATGGGCCTGCGCAGCAAATACGCCAGCGAGCAACCGCTCAAAGGCGCCAAGGTCATCGGCTGTATCCACATGACCATCCAAACCGCCGTACTGATCGAAACCTTGGTTGCCCTAGGCGCCGAAGTACGCTGGTCGTCGTGCAACATTTTCTCCACCCAAGACCAAGCCGCTGCTGCTATCGCCGCTGCTGGCATCCCGGTATTTGCTTGGAAGGGCGAAACCGAAGAAGAGTACGAGTGGTGCATCGAGCAAACCATCCTCAAAGATGGCCAGCCTTGGGATGCCAACATGATCCTCGACGACGGCGGCGACCTGACCGAGATCATCCACAAGAAATACCCGGCCATGCTCGACAAAATTCACGGCGTGACCGAAGAAACCACCACCGGCGTCCACCGCCTGCTGGAAATGCTCGCGTGCGGCGAACTGAAAATCCCAGCCATTAACGTTAACGACTCGGTGACCAAGAGCAAAAACGACAACAAGTACGGCTGCCGTCACAGCCTGAACGACGCCATCAAGCGCGGCACCGACCACCTGCTGTCCGGCAAGCAAGCGCTGGTAATCGGCTACGGCGACGTGGGCAAGGGCTCTGCGCAGTCGCTGCGTCAAGAAGGCATGATCGTTAAGGTCACCGAAGTTGACCCAATCTGCGCCATGCAAGCCTGCATGGACGGTTTTGAGCTGGTTTCAGCCTTCAAAGACGGCATCAACGACGGCACCGAAGGTTGTGTGGACGCCGCTCTGCTGGGCAAGATCGACCTGATCGTGACCACTACCGGCAACTACAACGTGTGTGATTCGAACATGCTCAAGGCGCTGAAAAAACGCGCTGTGGTGTGCAACATCGGCCACTTTGACAACGAAATCGACACCGCTTTCATGCGCAAAAACTGGGCATGGGAAGAAGTGAAGCCGCAGGTACACAAGGTTCATCGCACCGGCAAAGACTGCTTCGACGCCAACAACGATGACTACCTGATCCTGCTGTCGGAAGGCCGCCTGGTTAACCTGGGCAACGCCACTGGCCACCCAAGCCGGATCATGGATGGCTCTTTCGCCAACCAAGTACTCGCACAAATCCTGCTGTTCGGCGCCAAATTCGCCGATCTTCCAGCTGCCGATAAAGCGGCGCGCCTAACGGTAGAAGTGCTGCCGAAGAAGCTCGACGAAGAAGTGGCGCTGGAAATGGTTAAGGGCTTTGGCGGCGTCGTCACCCAACTGACCAGCAAGCAAGCCGAATACATCGGCGTGCCGCAGCAAGGTCCGTTCAAGCCGCACGCATATCGCTACTAAGAGTTAGATCCGTAGGGTGGGTTGGCCGCGCAGCGGCGTAACCCACCATCGCGGCCAACCACTCATGTCAGCGTCAGGCCAACGGTCTGCTGCGGGGTTACGCGGCGCGCGAAGACGGTAATACACATTGGTTCAGCGGCCTGCGCCGCTAACCCACCCTACGTATGGTTTTAACGGAATTGCCCTATGTCACAAGAACGCCGCTACAGCTTCGAGTTTTTCCCGACTAAGACCGATGCTGGGCATGAAAAGCTCATGACCGTGGCGCGCCAATTGGCGGGCTACAACCCCGATTTTTTCTCCTGCACCTACGGTGCCGGTGGCTCCACCCGTGACCGCACGGTAAATACCGTGCTGCAACTGGATGGCGAAATAAAGGTGCCGACCGCACCGCACCTGTCTTGCGTGGGCGACTCAGCAGAAGACCTGCGCAGCCTGCTTAAGCTGTACCAAAGCAATGGCATCAAACGCATAGTCGCGTTGCGTGGCGACCTGCCTTCGGGCATGGGCATGGCCAGCGGCGAGATGCGTTACGCCAATGAACTGGTGGAGTTTATTCGCACGGAAACCGGCGAACACTTCCATATCGAAGTCGCTGCGTATCCAGAGATGCATCCACAAGCGCGCAGCTTTGAAGATGACCTCGCCAACTTCGTGCGCAAGGCCCGCGCCGGCGCCGACAGTGCGATTACCCAGTACTTTTTCAACGCTGACAGCTACTTCTACTTTGTCGATCGGGTGCGCAAAATGGGCGTGGATATACCGATCGTGCCGGGCATTATGCCGATCACCAACTACAGCAAGCTGGCACGCTTCTCAGACGCCTGCGGGGCCGAGATTCCACGCTGGATTCGCAAGCAGCTAGAGTCTTACGCTGACGACCTAGACAGCATTCAGGGCTTCGGCGAGCAAGTTATCAGCCAGATGTGCGAGCAGTTGTTGGCCGGCGGCGCGCCCGGTTTGCACTTCTACACGCTAAACCAAGCCGAACCGAGCTTGGCCATTTGGCACAACTTAAAACTGTCCAGCTAACCCGGCGACAGTCACCCACAAGACAAGGATCAGCATGCGTCTGTCACCCATCACTGCGCTGCTGCTCTTGGCCTGTAGCCCTCTGGCGCAGGCCAGCTCGGATAATTTTTGCAGCCCCAGCTGGCAACTGACCGCCAACAAACCCAACCTGTGCAGCAGCGTGGCATTTTTAAGCCCGGCCAATAGCAGCCAGGTGAATCTGCAACTGTTATTGGCCGATGCTCAGCGGTTGCGCATCCGCCAGTCGCCACTCAGCGATGACGAGCAACTGTTTGGCTACGCGCAGGTGCCCTTCGATGTCAGTCGGCTGCTGTTTCCGTCCGCCGACAGCCAAACTGCCAGCAGCACCACGGCCGATAGCCCGGCACCCATCGACCCCGAGCTACTCAAGCTGAACAACCTGCTGCAACAGCTGGGTTTGCCCGCTGACGAAAAGCTACTGGGCGACGATCAACCCTTCGCCGAAGGTGAGGGCAATCGTCAGCGCAGCAACAGCCGCGCCAATGCCAATGCCTTCCTTGAGCAATTACTGGCCAGTGATCTGCCCGCCAGCGAGCGACAAAGCCTAGCCTTGCAGCGCCTGCAACTGCTGCAAAATTGGCGTAGCGAAGAGAACCCAGAAGCAGCCGCCAGCGATGCTGATGCTGATGCTGTCGCCCCAGTGGTGCCGGTAGTGCCTGCGCCGGCAATCAGCAGCGTCAGCGAAACCCCCATCAGCTCAGCGCTCGGCCAGCAGTTCAGCATTTACCTACAAGGCGCCAGCGCCTTCTATGCTGGGGATTTCAGTGCCGCTTTGGCCAGCTTTAACGCCCTCAGCGACAGCCCGCAGCCGTGGCTCAAGCAAGCGGCGCTGTACATGCTGGCGCGCACCGAACTGAACGCCGCGCAAGCCCAAGCGTTCGATGAATGGGGCGCACTGGAAAGCAAGCTGCTCGATCAAGCGGCGCTGAACAATACCGACGTAGCCTTTCGCAGCTACCTAAGCGCCTATCCGCAGGGCAGCTATGCGCAGTCGGCCAAAGGCCTGTTGCGCAAGGTCTATTGGCTGAAAAATGATCAGCCCCGTTTAGCCGCCGAGTACGCCGAGCAGTTCGCCGCCAGCGACGCGGCGCAAAACCCCGACCTCACCGAGTTGACCCTCGAGGTGGACGACAAGCTGCTGCTCAATGGCCAGCCGGAGACCGTCAGCGACCCACTGCTGTTGGCTACCCTGATCCTCGGCGAACTGGCCCCGCACAGCAAACCTACCGACAACTTCAGCCAAGCCCGACTCAGCGCACTGCAAGCGCGTTTTCTCACTCAGCCCGAGCTGTTCAGTTACCTGCAAAGCGCACTGTATTTTTACCTCGAACAAGACCCCGCTAAAACCCTCGCCAGCCTGCCGCCACTAGACCCCAGCCAGCCGCTAAACTACCTGCGATTCAGCCAGCAGAGCCTGCGCGGTTTCGCCCTCGAAGCGCAGCAAAAATGGTCAGAGGCGCAGGCGCTGTGGCTGCAACTGTTGCCGTTGGCCAAACAACCGCTGCAACAGGACCAGCTCGAACTGGCGCTGGCCCTCAACTATGAGCGCGCCCAGCAACTCGACCAAGTGTTCGCCGCTGACTCGCCGGTGCAAACCCAACAATTGCGCGACATTTTGCTGCGCAATGTCGCCAGCCCGCAGTTATTGCGCGCCCGCAGTGGTCCCAACAGCAACCCAGCAGAGCAACAAGTGGCGCTGTTTAGCTTGCTCTACAAAGACCTACTACGCGGTTACTACGCCGATTTCTTGAGCGATTTAGCCCTGCTGCCGCAACCGCTGCCGACCACTCAATTGGCCAACCGCCTAGACCTATGGTTTGCCGATGCGCCTACCTTGGCACTGTTTCAGTGGCCCGGCGGCAGCGGCGATGCCGGCTACGCCTGCCCCAACCTGCACGCAGTAGCCAGCACGCTGGCCAGTAATCCACAGGACCCGCGGGGGCTGAACTGTTTAGGCGAGTTTATCCGCAGCAATGCTCTGGACGGTTTCCCCCTCGACCAGCAACCGCCAGCCCCGGAATTAGGCAGCAGCGCGACACAGTTCGCTGGCCAGCGTTACTCGCGCTTAGACGGTTACCTGCAGGTAATGGCGACGCCTAAGGCTGATAACGATGCGCGGGCTTATGCCCTGTACCGTGCGATCAATTGCTTTGCGCCGAGCGGCTACAACGCTTGCGGCACGCAAGAAATCGACCCGGCGCTGCGCAAACAGTGGTTCCAAACCTTGAAAAAACAGCACGCGAAAACTCCGTGGGCGCAGTCACTGAAGTACTACTGGTAAGGATGCGTCACCTAGCCTGCGGGCTACTGGGCCTGCTCAGCGGGCTGGCGGCGCCAATGCTAAGCGCCGCCAAGGTGGACGCCAGCCAGTACCACGCGTTCTGGCTGTGGAGTGGAGTACACCCGCAACCGGTGCTAAACCAAGCCCGCAGCCTGTATATTTTGCAGGGCCAGATCAGCCCACTGCGCTACTCCCGCGACCCGACCGCACGCTTTATCGCGCAAAGCCCTGCCATCGCCAAACTGCAATCGAAACAGGTCGAAATCTGGCTCAGCTACCGCGCACAAACCCTCGACTGGAACGAGCCGGTGTACGCCACCTTGCTGGCGCAATTGCAGCGTTGGCAACGCAGTGGCAATCCCCTGCACGGGATTCAAATCGACTTTGACGTGCGCACCCGCCAACTGGATAACTATCTAGTGTTCCTGCGCGACTTACGCCGCCGCCTGCCCAAGCAATACCGCCTGAGCATTACCGGCCTGTTGGACTGGAGCGCGAACGCCGATCCGCACCTGATCAATCAACTGCAGGGGGTGGTTGATGAGGTGGTGATCCAAACCTACCAAGGCCGTCAGAGCATCGACAATTACCCCGCCTATATGCCGCAAATTAGTCGCCTGCAATTACCGTTTAAAATGGGCTTAGCGCAATACGGCGAGTGGCAGGCGCCGGCGCAATTGGAGCAATCGCCGTGGTTTCGCGGCTATGTGGTGTTTCTGCAAAACCCCTAAGCACGTTTGCGCGCCCGCTGGTCGCCTTACCCATGCACAGCTACTAGTCGCGCTGCCGTGTTGCTCTGTTATACTCCGGTCTCCCGTCAGGCTTGCGCCCGGACACTCGGCACCTTTGCCCAGTAGGACCGGTCGGGAGTGCTCTTAATGAGCGCCTCATGCCAGACACCATCGCCCTATCGAGCTCAGCTCGTTACACAGACAGGATTACTCATGTCCTTTGCTTCCCTCGGTCTCTCCGAGGCTTTAGTCCGCGCCGTCGAGGCTGCCGGCTACACCGAACCTACTCCAGTGCAATTGCGGGCTATTCCTGCGGTATTGCAAGGTCGCGACCTGATGGTGGCGGCTCAGACTGGTACCGGTAAAACCGGTGGTTTTGCCCTACCCGTATTAGAGCGCCTGTTCCCAGGCGGGCACCCGGACCGCGAGCAGCGCCACGGCCCACGCCAACCGCGCGTGTTGGTGTTAACCCCAACCCGCGAACTGGCCGCACAGGTGCACGACAGCTTTAAGCTGTATGCCCGTGATCTTAAATTTGTCAGCGCCTGCATCTTTGGCGGCGTTGGCATGAACCCGCAAGTGCAGGCCTTGGCCCGTGGCGTCGACGTATTGGTGGCCTGCCCCGGCCGCCTGCTCGACCTGGCCAGCAAAGGCAGCGTTGACCTGTCGCGGGTCGAGATTTTAATTCTCGACGAAGCCGACCGCATGCTCGACATGGGCTTTGTGCATGACGTGAAAAAGGTCTTGGCGCGCCTACCGGCCAAACGTCAGAACCTGTTGTTCTCGGCGACCTTCTCGAAAGACATCACCGATCTGGCTGGCAAATTACTGCACAACCCAGAGCGCATCGAAGTGACTCCGCCGAACACCACGGTTGAGCGCATCGAACAACGGGTATTCCGCCTGCCGGCCAGTCACAAGCGCGCGCTCTTGGCGCACTTGATTACCGCCGGCGCGTGGGAGCAAGTACTGGTGTTTACCCGTACCAAACACGGCGCCAACCGCTTGGCCGAGTTTCTCGACAAACACGGTCTGTCGTCGGTGGCGATCCACGGCAACAAGAGCCAGAACGCCCGCACCAAAGCCTTGGCCGACTTTAAAGGCAACCAGGTACGGATCTTGGTAGCCACCGATATCGCCGCACGCGGTCTGGATATCGACCAACTGCCGCACGTGGTCAACTTCGAACTGCCGAATATTGAAGAAGACTACGTGCACCGTATCGGCCGTACTGGCCGCGCCGGTCGCAGTGGTGAGGCCATCTCGCTGGTAGCTCCGGACGAAGAGAAACTGCTCAAGGGCATCGAGCGGATGACCAAGCAAAAAATCGCCGACGGCGACCTGCTCGGCTTTGACTCCAGCACCGTCGAAGCCGAACGCCCAGAAGTGCGCGAACGTCCAGACGTGCGCGGCGGCCGTGGTGGTCGTGAACCGCGTGAGCCACGCGACCCGAACACCCCGAGTGGCGGCGCAGAGCGGCATGGCGGCGGACGTAAAGACAAAGGCCAAGATACCGGCAAAGAAAAACCTGCTGGTCGTTCGCGCAGCCAACAGCCGGCACGCGAGCAACGCCAACCGCGTAGCAGCGCGGCGCCAACCGCAACGCCGAAGCTGGACCCGAACCGCGCCCCGGACGAGTTCCGCGATGACGACGTGGACAACTTCGGCAACCGTGCCGACTACGTCAGCCCGAACCAAAACAAGCAACAAAACCGTGGCCGACGCCCAGCCGCCAGCGGCCCGAGCGCCAGCAATGGTGCCGCTCAACCGCGCACTCAAGACGGCAAAAGCAGCAGCCAAGGTCGCCGACCAGCCTCTAACGGCAGCACTGGCGGTCGTAGCGGTGGAGGCGCCAGCAATGGCGGTCAAGGCCGCACAGCCGGCGGTGGCGGACGTGGCGGTCAATCGCGCAGCAGTGGCGCCAGCCGTGACTCATCGCGCGACTCATCCCGTGGTGAGCCGCAACGGCAAGAACCGGCCGTTAAAAGCAGCCGCGACAGCCAGCCGCTGATCGTGCACAAGGAGTCCAAGCGTGACCGCTTGCCAACTCCTGAGCAGCTCGATCAGTTGCCAAGCCGCCCGCGCAGCGAGCGTCCAGCGTTACTGACACGTAACCGCGACACGCAATAAGCGCGCAATAAAAAACGCCGGCCCGTGCATATGCTCGGGCCGGCGTTTTTGTGTGCGTGCAGTTAAGCGCTCGCGTTACTGACGCACGCCTTCAACCGAAATAATCAGCTGCATATTCTCTGAAGCCGGACCCAGATCGTAGGACATGCCGAAGTCTTTCAGGTGCAGGGTCATAGCGCCTTCAAAACCGGCACGGTAGCCACCCCACGGGTCTTTGCCTTCACCGATAAAATGTGCCGCGATGACCACCGGCTTAGTCACGCCATTTAACGTCAGGTTACCGCTGATATCCGCCGTACCGGTGCCAGTGGATTTAACCGTCGTGGACTCGAAAGTCGCCTCCGGATACTTGCTGACGTTAAGGAAATCTTCACCACGGATGTGCTTGTCGCGCTCGGCATGGTTGCTATCGAGGCTCGCCGTTCGCAAGCTTACCTTGACCTTGCTGGCCTCAGGCGTAGCGGCATCGAAGCTAAAGGTGCCGTCAAAGTCTTTAAAGCTGCCATAAATCCAGCTGTAACCTAGGTGGCTGATTTTGAAGGTTACAAAGGCATGCTGACCTTTTTTATCGATCACATAGTCGGCGGCCATGGCCGAGCCAGCGCCAAGTAATGCAGTGCCAAGGGCCAAGGTAGCGAGGGTTTTCTTCAACATAATGGACATTCCTAGTGGGCTTACGGGAGTCAATCAGGTACGACCGAGCATGCGCTTGAGGGTCGTGTCACGGTCAATAAAGTGATGCTTGAGTGCGGCTAATGCGTGCAGTCCGGCAAAAATAACCAAGCCCCACGCCAGGTACTTGTGCACCCCGCCGGCAATATCCTTTTGGTCGTTAAACGCGCCAAACAACGCCGGCACTTCAAACCAACCAAACAGGCTTATGCCACGCCCATCGGCGGTAGAAATCAGGTAACCGGCAAGCATCAGGGCAAACAAGCCAAAAAACAGCAGGCCATGGCCAAGCGAAGCAGCGCGCCGAACTGTACGACTGTAACTACTCAACGGCGCGGGCGATGGGCTGCAAAAGCGCCATAGCAAACGCAACAACATCAAGCCGAACAGCAGTAGCCCCAGGCTTTTGTGCAGGTCCGGCGCCGTCTGCCGCCAACTGCTGTAATAGCCTAAATCGACCATCCACAGACCCAAGCCAAACATTCCGAATACCAGCAAGGCCACGCTCCAATGCATAACAATGCTGACCAGTCCGTAGCCTGCGGGTGAGTTGCGCCACTGCATAATTTAAACTTCCGTCAAAGCGATGAGCTACAGACTAGCGATATACCTATCGATTAAAAGCGCAAATTACTGTTCTGAAACATCAAGAAAAACGATCATTGCTCGCACCTTAGCCGCCTATATCCCCGCGCAGTCGGTCCCAAGGTGCAATGGCGGGGCTAAACTGGGCGAACTCATCCGCATAAATCTGTCACCGCAAGGAACTGCTGCATGCTGCTTTGGCTGAAAAATTACCACCGACAACTGCTCGCTGGCGACCTTAGCGCCGGGGTTATCGTGGTGTTAATGATGGTGCCGCAGGGCATGGCTTATGCCGTGATCGCCGGCTTGCCACCGGTGCTGGGGTTGTACGCCAGCGTCTTGCCGACACTGACCTACGCGCTGCTGGGAAGCAGCATGGTGCAGTCCGTTGGCCCGATGGCAATCACCTCGCTGATGACCGCCACCACCTTGGCCGCACTGGCGCCCAGCGGCTCGGCGCTGTACGTAGCCATGGCCACCCAGATGACGCTGATCGCCGGCGTGGTGCTGTTGTTATGTGGCTTACTGCGGCTGGGCTTTCTCGCCCATTTTCTTAGCCGGCCGGTGTTGAGCGGCTTCACTACGGGCGCCGCACTATTGATCGGTGCCAGCCAAGTAAAAACTCTCATGGGGGGCTCCTTCAGCACCATCAACCTACCCGGCGCGAGCATTGGCCTGCTGGCATTAGTGGCTTTGTGGCTGGGCAAAGAGCGGCTAGCGCCGCTAATGATTAGACTCGGCTTAGCCAGTCCACTGGCTAATTCGCTCAGCAAGTTACTGCCGGTGCTGGTGCTGGGCGTAGCGACCGTGAGTGTTTACCAAGGCGACTTAGCCAGCGCGGGTGTGGTGGTGCTCGGCCCCATAGCGCAGGGATTGCCGAGCATAGGCGTGCAGCTGCTAAGCCTAGAGCAGATGCGCAGCCTGCTAGCCCCCTCATTGCTACTGGGTTTTATTATTTTTTTATCGGGGCAATCAGCATCGGTGACACTGGCGCAAAAGCGTGGCGAACGGATCAATGCCAATAGAGAACTACTCGGGTTGGGTGGCGCCAATCTGGCCAGCGCCCTATCGGGCAGTTTCCCGGTGACGGGCAGTATTTCCCGCTCAGCGGTTAACTATGCGGCGGGAGCACATACGCCAATGGCCAGTGTATTCACTGCCGGCCTAATGGCCTTGTTTCTGTGCATTCCAACGGGCTGGCTGGCATCGCTGCCGATGCCAGCACTGGCGGCCAGCATCATTATTGCGGTGCTCGGCATGCTCGATTTCGACACCCCACGGCAAGCCTGGCGCTTTGATCGCAGCGATGCGGTGGCGTGGCTGGCGACCTTGAGCGGCGTTTTGTTGGTCGGGGTGCAGAGTGGCGTAATACTTGGTGTGGCGATTTCTTTGGGCGGTCTGATTTGGCGTGCCAGCCGCCCACATATCGCCGTGTTAGGACGCATCGCCGGCAGTGAGCACTTTCGCAATATTCAGCGGCATAACGCACAAACCCATCCGCAAATCGTCATGCTGCGAATCGACTCAGGAATGTTTTTTGGCAATGCGGAGCTGATCAACGACCGCATACTGGAAGCGTTGCAGGCGCAAACAGCACATGTAGTGCTGGTGCTGTCAGCGGTTAACTTGATCGACACCAGCGCGCTGTATAGCCTCGCCGAGCTCAATCGGAACCTGCTCAATCGTTCGATTAAATTGCATTTGGCCGAGGTCAAAGGGCCGCTGATGGACCGCTTGCAACAGAGCGACTTGTTACTTAAACCGCTCAGTGGCCAAGTGTTTCTCAGCGCTGCCGTGGCCCTCGACAGCCTCAGCGCCCAACTACAAAACAGTCACGCCTAGCGCTCACCAGCATTAATGCGGGTGAACGCCAGTGCCCAGCACTTAGTTAAACATTCGGCTGAAGAAGCCCGGTTGATCCGCCGCCGGCTTAGTTTTGTCGGCTATCACCGCCTTGGCCGGCTCTAGGCTTTTGCCCGCACCAAGCAGTTGCACTTGCTCGGCAGCCCGCTTGCCGCTGCGCAGTGCGCCTTCCAAGGTGCCCGGATAGAGCGCATCGGTGTGTTCGCCAGCAAAGGCCACGCGCTGCTGTGGCTGCGCCCAGAGCTGCCAGAAACGACTCATCTGCCCCGGCCCAAAGGCCAAGTAAGCGCCACCAATACCTGCGTCGGCGCTGTACCGACGTATCTCATAGCCGCTGTATGCGCCGCGCGCCTTAGGGTAAAACGCATGCAGACGAATCAGCACTTGGTCGGCCACTTGGCGGTCGCCAAAGCTTTTTAGCAGACGCGCGTTATCGCCCGAGAGGTTAATCAGCACGTTAGCACCACCCTTAACGGCCGGTTCAACCCACAGCATACCCAAGCCTTGGTTGCTGAAAATCTCGCCGGTTAAACGCGCCTTGCTGTCCCATACTGGAGTTTTAAACTTCAGCAGAATCTGGTCACGCCAGCCGTAGTTGGTGCCGTTCAAGGCGGCCTGACGCGGCGCATCCAAGGCTGGCTGCAGTTGAATTTTCGCCAGGGCACGCAGTGGCACGGCCACCACTACGTAGTCGGCCCGATAGCCAACAGCACCGGCTTTCACGGTTACGCCGTCTTTATCCTGGTTTATCGCCGAGACTGGCGAGTTGGTCTTAATTACTTTTAGTTGTTTCACCAAGGCTTGTGCCAGCACCTGGCTACCACCGGGCAAGCGCGCCGCCCGCTCGTCATTTTCATTGATATCGCGATGCACTCGCGCCTGTTGCACCAGATACAACAAGGACAACCGCGACGGCTCGTCGTAGCGCGCGCGAATACGCTGATTGACTAATTGCCGAGCCGTAGGCTCCAACTTCAATTGGTCGAGCCAGCCAGAAACATTTCGCTGATCGAGCGCAACCAAGGCGCTGCTGGCCGTAGGCTTTAGCGGATCGGCCATTGATGCGGCCAACTCGGCCAAGGCTTTTTCATACACCTTGATGCCTGCGGCGGTCGCCGGCTTGGTCTTTTCTAAATCGGCAAAATTAAAGTACTGGCCGTCAATCAAATAACCCGGCAAGCGCACAAAATCGGGAGCCGCCGATACATTTAACTTAAAGCGCTCAAGGTAGCTATTCAGCACAGGCTGCACCTTCGCACTGCCAATCCACTCACTGGCGGCCAAACCGGAGCGTCCGCCGACGTTGGCCTTAGCTTCCAGCAAGGTCACTTGCCAACCCGCCTGCTGCAGTTCGTATGCGGCTGACAAACCAGACAACCCGGCACCGACAACTATCGCTGAAGGCACTTTATCGGCCGCGTGCGCCTGCCCGCCGAACAAACTCACTACCACTAGCGCTGATGCGCGCAACCAACCGGCAACCATGTGCAAACCCCTACAGAGCTATCGCTCAATTAAAAACATCGGCGCGCAGGATACGCCAGCCCTCGCGGGCGAGCCATACGAATCCGACGCGGTGGCGCGAAACCTGCGGTGCGCATCTGCTAGGCTTGGCCGATTGAACGAGGAACCCACCCTGATGAACCTTAATGAACAGTGGATGCAGCGCGATTTAGCCGTGCTCTGGCATCCCTGCACGCAAATGAAAGATCACGAACGTCTGCCGCTGATTCCAATCAAACGCGGCGATGGCGTGTGGCTGGAAGACTTTAACGGCAAGCGCTATCTGGACGCGGTCAGCTCCTGGTGGGTAAATGTGTTTGGCCACGGCAACCCGCGCATCAATCAACGCATCAAAGAGCAGCTGGACAATCTAGAGCACGTGATGCTCGCCGGATTTAGCCATGCACCGGTGATTGAGTTATCGGAGCGCTTGGTGCAGATCACTCCTGCCGGGCTTAATCGGGTGTTTTATGCCGATAACGGCTCGTCGGGCATCGAAGTCGCCTTGAAGATGAGCTTTCACTATTGGCTTAACAGCGGGAAATCAGCCAAGCAGCGCTTCGTCACCCTGACCAACAGTTACCATGGCGAAACCATTGCGGCGATGTCGGTGGGCGATGTGTCGCTGTTTACCGAAACCTATAAATCGCTGCTGCTCGACACCATTAAAGTGCCCAGCCCGGACTGCTACCTGCGCCCCGAGGGCGTGAGCTGGGAAGCACACTCGCGCACTATGTTTAGCGCCATGCAGCAAACCTTGGCCGAACACCACCACGAAATCGCCGCGGTGATCGTCGAGCCGCTGATTCAAGGCGCCGGCGGCATGCGCATGTATCACCCGATTTACCTTACTTTGCTGCGCGAAGCCTGCGACCACTATGGCGTACACCTAATTCTGGATGAAATTGCGGTCGGCTTCGGCCGTACCGGCAGTATGTTTGCCTGCGAGCAAGCCGCCATCACCCCAGACTTTTTAGTCCTGTCCAAAGCCCTCACCGGCGGCTACCTGCCCATGGCGGCGGTGCTCACCACGGATGATATCTACCAAGCCTTTTACGCCGACTACGCGACCCTGCGGGCCTTTCTGCATTCGCACACTTACACCGGCAACCCACTGGCCTGCGCCGCAGCCTTGGCGACCCTGGATATTTTCCGCGACGACAACGTCATCGAAGCCAATAAACCACTGGCCGCACGCATGGCCAGCGCCACCGCACATCTGGTCGATCACCCGCATGTGGCCGAGGTGCGCCAAACCGGCATGGCTTTGGCCATTGAGATGGTGCAAGACAAAGCCAGCAAAACCGCTTATCCCTGGCAAGAACGGCGCGGCCTCAAGGTCTATCAACACGCTTTAGAACGCGGCGCCTTGCTGCGCCCGCTGGGAAATGTGGTGTATTTTCTGCCGCCGTACGTGATCACCCCGGAGCAAATCGACTTTCTCGCCGAAGTTGCCAGCGAAGGCATCGACCTTGCCTGCCGCACCGGTATCAGCGTCGCGGTTGGCGCCACCTTAACCCCCAACCATCACCCTAACCATCGAGATCCGGGATGAGACTGTCACGCTTCTTTATCAGCACCCCCTTAAGCCTTGGTCAGCACGAGTTACCCGAAGCGCAAGCCCACTACATTGCTCGCGTGCTGCGCCATACGGTAGGCGATGCCGTGCAATTATTTGACGGCAGCGGCCCGGAATACCTCGGCCAATTGATCGAGGTGGGCAAAAAAACTGTACGGGTTGAGCTGACCGCGCAATTGCCCGGCCACGCCGAGTCGCCGCTGCGAGTGCACCTAGGTCAAGGCTTGTCGCGTGGCGAGCGAATGGACTGGGCGATCCAAAAAGCCACCGAACTGGGTGTGGCGCAGATCACCCCGATCATCAGCGAGCGCTGCGAGGTGCGCCTTAAAGATGAGCGCGCCGACAAACTGCTGGCCCGTTGGCAGCAAGTGGCCATCAGTGCCTGCGAGCAATGCGGACGCTCGACGCTGCCGATTATTCATCCGCCTATGCTGCTCGCTGACTGGCTGCAAAGGGTACAGGCCGACTTGAAATTGGTTCTGCATCCGGTCGCAGAGCCCTTGGCCAGCCACGCCAAACCGCAAACGCTGGCCTTTTTAATCGGCCCAGAAGGCGGTTTAAATGATGCGGAAGTGGCCCAAGCGGTGCGCCAGAATTTTCACGCCGCACGGTTAGGCCCGCGCGTTTTGCGCACCGAAACCGCTGCCGCGGTGGCGCTAAGCCTGGCCCAGCATTTGTGGGGGGATATGTAAGAAACGCAGAGCGGGCAACTGCACAGCAGTGCCCGCCATTGGCCGCATGCGCTGCTTCTATTTAAATCAAGCCAGCATCTGCCAGTAACTGCTCAAGACCTATCAGATCGGGAATTTTTAGCACGCCTTCACCGATGCTGACGGCATCCAGTTCCAGCGGCGCTAATTGCACATTGGCTCGCGCCAGGTTGCTTTCTAACTTGATTGAGCGCGGAATGCCCTGCACCAACAAAGCCAAAAACTTTACTTCAGGACGGCCACCCTGGGCGTTAATCACCGCCACGCGCGTATTGCTGGTGATCTGCGGCGCCCCCCCAGAAGCCGCCTCAAACGACAGCAGTGGCAGACGTAAATCGCGCCAAGCGATCTGCCCAAGCATCCAAGCCGGCATCCCCGGGGTGGCTTGCGGCGCCCGGTAAGGCAGCAACTCCGCCACCGCCACGTTGGGCACCAATAAGGTTCGATCGCTTAATGGCACCATTAAACCGGTGAGGGTGGCGCTGGCGGTGTTAGTAGCTACAGCTTGGCTCATGGGCACATCCTAATTCGAGTAGTTAGCTGCACTGACCGACCAGCCGATTTACCAAGGCTTCGGCCAACTCACGGGGCGAGCCACCGAACGAGCTATAACCACCTTCGCGCAAACTGTCCGGCATGCTTGAGCAAGCGCAACTGTCGGCACGCTGGGTCCAAATTTCGCCACCTTGACGACGCACATAAGCCGCCGCAGCGCTGCCATCGCTGCCCATGCCACTAAAGGCAATAACACCGCTCAAGCTGCCAAAGTGGCGGGCCAGATTAAGCATCATTTGGTCAATCGATGGACTGTAAGGCTCTGGCCAGCCACGATCAGTAATTTGCATCACGCCATCATCGGCAAAGCCCAGTTCGAAGCTAATCGGCACCACCACCACTTCACCACAGCGCACAGAGTCGCCATGCCGAGCTAAATTGACCTGCCACTGACTGTGCCGACCGACCGCTTGCGGCAAGCTCGCTTCAAAACTGGCATCGATATGCTGGGCATACACAAAGCCAATCGGCAAGCCGCCGGGTAGCGCATCGAGAAATTCTTTAACCGCCGCCGGGCCGCCCATTGAAGCGGCCAACAACCACACTTGCTTGGCCGGCTCACCAGCCAGTAACGGCGTATTGGCGAGCGCCTGCGGCAGTTCAAGCCGAGCCGGGCGCTGAGTATCCAGCAGCAAGCTAGCGAGGCTATTGCCAACCCCTTGCGAGGGATCACCGACCAGCTTTTTTAACTTGCCGAACAGCCGCCGCTCCCAGCGCGGGTAGTTCTCCGAATGACGCTCAGGGGCATGTCCCTCACCGAACAAAACTGGGGCACTGGCGTGTTCCAGTAGGTTGTCCACCAAGGGTGAGTCTTCGGTCTGGGCCAAATCGACCAGCCACAGATCGGTATCACACTCGGCCAGCGCCGCCTCATCGAGACGCGCCGGATCGGTGTTTAGCACCACGGTATAACCGTTAGCCACTAAGGCCTGTTGCAGCACATGGCGCTGCAGGGATGTATCGGCCAGTACGGCAATGCGTGCGGCAGCTTGTTCAGTCATGTTTATTAACCAGCTGCTGAATCGTTTCGAGCAACAAGGATTCCTGATAAGGCTTACCCAAGTACTCGTTGACGCCAATCGTCATGGCTCGGTCGCGGTGTTTGCTGCCGGTACGCGAGGTGATCATGATGATTGGCAAGTCTTTCAGGCGCTCATCGTGTCGCACTAGAGTGGCCACTTCGAAACCGTCCATGCGCGGCATTTCAATGTCCAGCAACATGATGTCCGGCTTGCGCTCCTGCAGCTGCGCGATGGCATCGACGCCATCTTTGGCGGTCATCACGTTCATGCCATTACGCTCAAGCAGGCGACTGGTGACCTTACGCACGGTGACGGAATCATCGACCACCATCACCAGCATTGGCCGATCAGCTTCAATCTCAGCGACCGTCGCCGAGGCACTCGCCAAGCGCGGTTGCAACTGCGCCAATAGATGCGCATGCAAGACCCGAATGGTGGCCAGCAAATCGAGAATGATCACCACGCGGCCGTCACCGAGAATGGTGGCGCCCGAAACCCCGTGCACGCCAGCGAACTGCGGGCCAAGGCTCTTCACCACAATTTCTCGCGAGCCCGCCAAGCTATCGACCTGCACAGCGACGGCGTGCTCGTTAGAGCGCACCAAGATCACCGGCAGTGGCAGACTCTGACCTATCAGCTTTGGCTGCTGACCGTTGTTGAGCAAATCGCCCAGATACTTCAACTCGTAGGTTTGCCCGGCGTATTCAAACCGCGGCGCATCCGGGCCGTAATAGGCTTCCAACTCATACGGCGAGACCCGCACGATACCTTCGATAGTGTTCAGCGGAATGGCATACAGGTCTTCACCGGACAACACCATCAACGCGCGGTTAACCGACACAGTGAACGGCAGGCGAATTAAGAAGCGCGTGCCCTCACCAGGGGTCGACTCGATGCTCATCGAGCCACCAAGCTGTTTAACCTCGGAGTGCACCACATCCATACCGACGCCACGCCCAGAAATTTGCGTTACCTTCTCGGCGGTGGTGAAACCGGCCTCAAGAATAAACTGCAAAATTTCGTGATCAGACAAGTCTGATTCAGCATCCAGCATGCCGCGCTCAATGGCTTTACGCCGGACTGCTTCGAGGCGGATACCACCGCCGTCGTCAGACAGGGTGAGCAGAATATCGCCACCCTCACGCCCGAGGGTCAGGCGAATATTGCCGACCTCAGGCTTACCTGCGGCGCGACGCACCTCTGCCGACTCAATACCGTGGTCGACTGCGTTACGTAGCATATGCTCGAGCGGCGCGACTATGCGCTCCAAGACCGTACGGTCCATTTCACCGTCGGCGTTACCGACGACGAATTCAACCTGCTTGTTCAGCTCACCCGCCACCTGACGCACAATCCGCCGCAAGCGTGGTACCAGGCGATCGAAAGGCACCATGCGGGTCCGCATTAAGCCTTCCTGCAACTCAGTATTAACCCGCGCCTGTTGCAGCAACAGGGTTTCAGCGTCGCGGTTACGCGCGGCCAAGGTTTCTTTCAAATCGAGCAAGTCGGAGGCGGACTCGAACAAGGCCCGGGACAATTGCTGCAACTGCGAGTGGCGGTCCATCTCCAGCGGGTCAAAGTCCTCATAGCCTACGCGTTCAGCTTCTTCCTGATAGCGACTGAGAATTTGCGCTTGAGTTTCGGTATCGAGGCGACGTAACTGATCACGTACCCGGTCAATGGTGGCTTCCATCTCGCCGAGGGTGAAGCTGACATCGCTGACCTGCTGCTCAACCCGACCACGGAAAATTGACGTTTCGCCAGCTAGGTTAACCAAGCCTTCGAGCAAGTCGGCCGGTACTTTCACTAGTTCTTGCGGAGCACGTCGAGATGCCGCCTCGAGTGCGGCCTCTTGAGCGCGACGCACAAACGGCAGGACTTTAGTGACCTCTACATGGGTCGGCAGGCTGCTGGCGGCAATAATTGGCAGGCTTAGCTCAGCTCGCGGCACATTCACCAGGACTGGCGCGACATCGACTGCCAGGTCGACAGTTTCCGCCGCGACTACTGCCGGCTCAACCGCCGCACTGGCATAAAGCTGCTGGCGTAACAGCTCAACCTCAGCCTGCAGGGCTTCAAGACCTGAGTGCACATCGACAAACAAACTTTCTGGCCAAGGCGCACCTTGTTGCTGCGCCTCGCTTAGGTGCTGCTCAAGATCATGGGTCAAATCGCCCAAGCGTTTCTGCCCGGCTAGCCGCGCACCACCCTTGAGGGTGTGCAAAATCCGCAGCATGTCGTCGACAGGAGCCTTGTCATTGCCAGCACTTTCCAGTCGCCCAGCAGCGCTGTCGAACTCTTCCAGCAGCTCGTCGGCTTCTTCCAGAAAAATATCGAGGATGTCTTCTTCCGCAGCCTCGATATGTTCTGCTGGCACGGCAGTCAGATGTACGCTGGCCGGCATAATCAGATGTTGCTCAGGGTTGGCCCGAAAACTCTGAATACTGGCAATCAAATCGCTACCAGAAGGCAGCGTTTGTTGATCACGCACGGCCTCAAGCATCTGCGCCAAGCGATCGTGGCAACTCTGTAGCAAGCCAAATAACTCTGGGCTAGCTCTTAACCGGCCATTACCCAAGTCTTCGTAGAGAAATTCGAGTTCATGGGCGAGATCGCCAATTTCACGAATTTCGGCCATCCGCGCACCACCCTTGAGGGTGTGCAGATCGCGCTGTAAGGCTTCTAATTCAAGGCTGTTGTTAACATCATCCATCCAGCGCTGCAGAGAGGTCGCAGAGCTATCGACAATATCGAAGCCTTCTTCGAGAAATATTTCTACCAGTTCGGGATCACGATCATCGATAACTGGCGCCAGCACAACGGGGGCTGGCTCAGTCGGCTCTGCAGCTAAAACCTGCGACTCGTGAGCCGCCGCGTCAAACGATAAATCATGCTGATCGTCTGTCCCGCTCTCAGCCGACTCAAACGAATCAACTGAAGCTTCTGGCAGCAACTCAACCAACAGCGGGGCGTCACCTTCATCGGCCGCTAGATCTTCGGCCGGCAACAATGTCGTCACATCCGCAACGTCCGCCAGCGGCGAATCAATTTCGGCACTGCCAATCTCAATTGTCGCAGGCTCAACTAACTCGTCCGCAATCTGCGCAGGCTCAAGCGCAAGCAAATCAACCGATAGGTCTTGCTCCAACTCGGCAACGCTTTCGTCTTCATCAACCAGCGGCGGCAGGTCGAGCAGTTCGTCATCGGCATGACGCTCGACATCAACCTGCTCGTCCTCATCAATCGTCAGTACCGGCAACTCGACCAGCTCATCGCTTATCGCA
>JAIETJ010000020.1 GCA_019745275.1 Pseudomonadaceae bacterium
GGCTCGGCACCACCACCAAGGCCGGCGCCAAGGGCTCGCTGAGCGGCGTGGCCAGCAGGGCACAGGCTAATTCACCGAGGGTTTCTAGATCGGGGGCGTGATAAAGGCTGAGCATGGGCATCCGTTCAGGGCAGAGCAAAAAGGCGACAACTGGTGGTTTGCCAGCATAACGCGAAGGCGACAGCAAACTAGGCTTAAAGCATACCGCTCGACTGCGACACAGCGCGTCGTGGTCTGTGTTGCGAGCATTGCCGGGCAGCCATTCTAACCAACCGAGAGCCGACCATGTACGAGCAACCTACTGCCGCCGCGCGGCCCGATGTGTACCCATTGCTGCAAGAACTGTATGCGTTGAACGGCTCAGATATGTTTTTCAGTGTCGGCAGCCCGGCGCAGATTAAAGTTGAGGGCCGGACGCGCCCGCTAGATACGCCGAAACTGTTACCCGGCGATGTGCGCTCTATGGCCTATCAATTAATGAGCAGCAAGCAAGCCGCCGAGTTTGAATTGGAACTGGAGATGAACCTAGCGGTAAACGTCGAAAACGGTGGGCGTTTTCGGATTAACCTGTATTACCAGCGCGGCGAAGTGTCGATGGTTGCGCGCCTGATCAAGCGTGAAATCCCCTCGATTAGCGCCCTCGGCTTACCGCTGCAATTGGAGCAACTGGCACTGCATGGGCACGGCTTAATCTTGGTGGTCGGGGCGGCCGGGGCGGGGAAGTCCACCACCCTCGCGGCCATGCTCGACTACCGCAACGAGCACCAAGACGGGCACATTTTGTGTATCGAAGACCCGATCGAGTTTTTGCATAAACACAAACTCTCGGTGCTCGACCAACGCGAAGTCGGTATCGACACCCACAGTTTTTCCAGCGCCTTGCGCAACGTCCTGCGCGAGGCGCCAGACGTGATTATGCTCGGCGAGATTCGTGATTTAGACAGCATGCAACACGCCCTGCATTACGCCGAAACCGGCCACCTGTGCATCGCCACCCTGCACGCCACCAGCACCATTCACGCCCTAGAGCGCATCGTTCGGTTCTTCCCCGAAGAAGCCCGCGAACAAGTACGCGCCGACCTCGGACAAAATCTCTTGGCGCTGGTCGGCCAACGTTTAATCCCCGGTGTTGCCGCGCAACGAGTGGTGGCGGTAGAGCTGATGCTCGGCTCCGCACACATCCGCGATCTAATCCAACGCGGCCAACTGGATGCCCTGCGTGAGGCCGTCAGCCGCAGCACCGAACAAGGTATGCAGACCTTCGATCAACATCTGCTCACGCTGTATGAAAACGGCAAAATCAGCGCCGAAGAAGCCATCCGCCACGCCGAATCGCGCACCGACATCACCTTAAAAATCCGCCTCGCCCAAGGCGCCACCAGCCTCGACCCACTACTCAATGTAGTGCGCGACAGTTGAACAGGGCTTAGTCAGCATTTTCTGCAGCCAGCGCCCCGCGACTCAGCCCTAAAGCAAAACCCCCGACAGATTTGCATCTGCCGGGGGTTTTGTTTTTAGCCTAGGTGACGATTAACTTTGGCCGAGTGAGCAAATAACTTTGCCCACCTACGAACGGATCAGAAATCCAAATTCGACACCGCCAAGGCATTGCGTTCGATAAAGTCGCGGCGCGGCTCTACTTCGTCGCCCATGAGGCAGTTGAAGATTTGGTCGGCGCTGATCGCGTCTTCGATGGTGACCTTGAGCATGCGGCGGGCATCCGGGTCCATGGTGGTTTCCCACAGTTGGCTTGGGTTCATTTCACCCAGACCTTTGTAGCGCTGGATGCTGTGGCGCTTGGTGCTTTCGGTCAGTAACCAGTTCAAGGCTTCTTTGAAAGTGGTGACCGGTTTTTTGCGCTCGCCACGTTTCACGTAGGCGGTGTCTTCCAGCAGGCTGTTGAGTTGCTCGCCCAAGCTGGTCACAGTTTTGTAGTCGTTACTGCCGAAGAAGTCGCGGTTGAAGGTGACGTAGCTGGAAACCCCGTGGGAAATCAGCTCGACCTCAGGCAGCCACAGGTGCCGCTCGGTGTCTTCGCGCAGGCGAGTTTTGTAGCCTAAGCCTGACTTTTCAACCCCTCGGAGACGCTCGTCGAACAACGCTAACCAGCCTTGCATTGAGGCTTCATCGGCCAGATTTGCCAAGCTAACGGCAGGCAGATAGATGAAGTGTTCGGTGAGTTCAAGCGGGTACAAACGCGACAGGCGCTTGAGGGTTTTCATCACCGTGCGGAAGTCGTTAACCAAACGCTCAAGCGCTTCGCCAGAGATGCCTGGGGCACTTTCGTTAACGTGCAGGCTGGCGTCTTCCAGCGCCGACTGGGTCATGTATTCCTCCATGGCCTCGTCGTCTTTGATGTACTGCTCTTGCTTGCCTTTCTTGACCTTGTACAACGGCGGCTGGGCGATATAGATGTAGCCGCGCTCAATCAGCTCTGGCAACTGACGGAAGAAGAAGGTCAGCAGCAGGGTGCGGATGTGCGAACCGTCGACGTCGGCGTCGGTCATGATGATGATGTTGTGGTAACGCAGTTTGTCGATGTTGTATTCATCGCGGCCAATGCCACAGCCCAGCGCGGTGATCAGGGTGCCGACTTCTTGCGAGGAGATCATGCGGTCAAAGCGCGCGCGCTCAACGTTGAGGATCTTACCTTTGAGCGGCAGAATCGCCTGAGTTTTGCGGTTACGCCCCTGCTTGGCGGAGCCGCCAGCAGAGTCACCTTCCACTAAGTACAGTTCGGAAAGGGCAGGGTCTTTCTCTTGGCAGTCGGCCAATTTGCCCGGCAAGCCGGCGATGTCCAAGGCACCTTTACGCCGGGTCATTTCGCGAGCTTTACGCGCCGCTTCACGAGCACGCGCAGCGTCGATCATTTTGCCGACGATGGCCTTAGCTTCGTTGGGGTTCTCGAGCAGGAAGTCGGAGAAGAACTTGCCCATCTCTTGTTCAACCGCAGTTTTCACTTCGCTGGATACCAGCTTGTCTTTGGTCTGCGAGCTGAACTTAGGGTCAGGCACTTTCACCGAAATAATCGCGGTCAGACCTTCACGGGCATCGTCACCGGTGGTGGCGATTTTGTGTTTCTTGGCCAAGCCTTCTTGTTCGATGTAGGTGTTCAGGTTGCGCGTTAACGCCGAACGGAAACCGGCCAAATGCGCGCCGCCATCACGTTGTGGAATGTTGTTGGTAAAGCACAACAGGTTCTCGTTGAAGCTGTCGTTCCACTGCAGGGCAACCTCAACGCCTACGCCATCATCGCGCTGCACATTGAAGTGAAACACCTGATTAACCACGGTCTTGTTGGTGTTCAGGTATTCAACGAACGCCCGCAGGCCACCCTCGTACTTGAACAGTTCTTCCTTACCGCTGCGCTCATCCTTCAATACGATGCCAACACCGGAGTTGAGGAAGGACAATTCACGCAGCCGCTTAGCCAAAATTTCCCAGCTGAAGTGGATGTTTTTGAAGGTCGCTGGCGAGGGTTTGAAGTGAATCTGGGTGCCCGTGGTATCGCTATCACCGACGATACGCATCGGCTCTTGCGGTACGCCGTGGATGTAGGTTTGTTCCCAAATATGCCCACTACGACGCACGGTCAGCAGCAGCAGTTCGGAAAGGGCGTTAACCACCGAGACACCAACCCCGTGTAGACCACCGGAAACTTTGTAGGAGTTATCGTCGAACTTACCGCCGGCGTGCAGTACGGTCATGATCACTTCGGCCGCCGATACACCTTCTTCTTTATGCACATCGACCGGAATACCACGGCCGTTGTCGCACACGGTGATCGACTCATCCGGATGGATGGTGATGGTGATGTCGTTGCAATGCCCGGCCAGCGCTTCGTCGATGGAGTTATCGACCACTTCGAAAACCATGTGGTGCAAACCACTGCCATCATCGGTGTCACCGATGTACATACCGGGACGTTTGCGTACGGCATCCAAACCTTTCAGCACCGTAATACTGTTGGAGTCGTAGGTATTGTTCTCGCTCATGCATTGCTCCCGGTAGTCGTGGTCTGGGTAATCCGGCCATGTTCCACGTGGAACATGGCGACTGGCGTATCCGTACTCCAGCCATCCCTTAATAATTCGTGGTCTACGCAGGTGATAAAAACCTGGCAGTCTAGGTCTTCTAATAAACGGCACAACGCGCTGCGGTGTTGCTGATCTAACTCTGACGGCAAATCATCAACCAGATAAATACACTGGCCGCGCTTGGTCTGATTAAGCAAATGACCTTGGGCAATCTTTAAGGCACAGACCAACAGCTTCTGTTGCCCACGAGAGAGAATATCCACCGCGTTGTGGGCAGCATGCCGAATGCGTAAATCAGCGCGTTGCGGTCCTGCTTGGGTGTGACCTATTTGCTGATCGCGTAACAAGGAGGCACTGAGCACTTCACTTAAGTCGCGATCTTTATCCCAACCCCTCGAGTAACTCAGGGTTAGGTCTGATAACTCTAATAGCTCTGCTAACACCCGCTCAAACTCGGGTTTAAGCGCCTGAATATAACTGCGCCGATAACCATCAATTTCATCGCTGGCAAGGCACAGCTCTCGGTCCCAGGCGGCCTGAGAAGCACTGTCCAGTGTACCACGGCGCAACCATGAGTTTCGCTGCCGCAAGGCCTTCTGCAGGCGCTGCCAAGCGGGCAAAAAACGAGGTTCCACGTGGAACACTCCCCAATCCAAAAACTGTCGACGTACCTTAGGCACTCCTTCGAGTAAGCGAAAGCTGTCGGGATTGATCAATTGCAGCGGCAAGGTTTCGGCCAGTTGCGCAGCGCCGCGGGCATTTTGCCCGTCGATGCGAATTTGAAATTGGCCTAGCCGATCACGGGAAATCCCCAAGTTACTAACGGCGCCATGCGCGAGCTGAACCTGGCCGAAAATTGTGCACTCGGCTTGTTCATACTGAATCACCGGTAGCAAGCGGGTGCTGCGAAAGGAGCGCGCTAAGCCGAGCAGGTGAATGGCTTCCAGCAAACTGGTTTTGCCGCTGCCATTGTCGCCGGAAATAATATTGATACGCGGGGAAGGAGAGAGGGTCACCGGGTGCAAATTACGCACCGCGGTAACGGTAAAGCGCTTTAGAGACATTAGCTAACTGACCGTTGCAGAACATAGCGAGCGAAGGTCAGACCCGGCGAGGCGGGATCTGTTGCGCAAGCGGAGTGTACGCGTGGTACATGAGCACTCCAAAGCAGATCCCAACACGGCATGGCCGAGCCTAGTAGTTATTCAACGGTCTGCCGGTTACAGACGCATCGGCATAACCACGTAAGAAGATTCGTCATTGCCGGCTTCTTGAACCAGCGCACTGCTGTTGGAATCGGAGAGAATCAGACGTACCTGATCGGTAGTCATCACCGCCAACACATCGAGCAGATAGCTGACGTTAAAACCAATTTCCAAACTGCCGCCGTTGTAGTCGACTGCCACTTCTTCTTCGGCTTCTTCTTGCTCAGGATTGTTGGCCTGCATCTTCAATTGGCCGCTGGCCAACTGCAGACGAATACCGCGATATTTTTCATTAGACAAAATAGCGGTACGGCTAAAGGCTTCACGCAAGCCCTGGCGATCGGCCAAGACTAATTTGTCACCACCGCGTGGCAATACGCGCTCGTAGTCAGGGAACTTGCCATCCACCAATTTCGAGGTGAAGGTGAACTCGCCGGTGGTGGCGCGAATATGGTGCTGACCCAGCACGATGCTGACCGTGCCGTCTTGCTCGGTGAGCAAACGCGCCAGCTCCAAAATACCTTTGCGCGGCACAATCACTTGGTGTTTGTCGGCCTGTTCAATTCCGGCTTCCATGGTGCACATGGCCAAACGGTGACCGTCGGTGGCCACCGCTCGCAATACATTGGCACTGACTTCTAACAACATACCGTTCAGGTAATAGCGCACATCTTGCTGCGCCATGGCGAAACTGGTGCGTTCGATCAAGCGGCGCAATTTGTGTTGCGAGAGGACGAAGGTCAGCGAACCCTGTCCGTCTTCGACCGAAGGGAAATCGTTGGCTGGCAGAGTGGATAGGGTGAAGCGGCTGCGGCCGGCTTTTACGATGAGCTTTTGCTCATCAACACGAATATCGATCAGTGCATCGCTGGGCAAACTTTTGCAGATATCCATCAGCTTGCGCGCCGGCACGGTGATTTCACCCGGTTCAGCGGCTTCTTCCAAAGTCACTCGACCGACCAACTCAACTTCTAGGTCGGTGCCGGTCAGCGACAACTGTTGACCCTGCACCACCAACAAGACGTTGGAGAGTACCGGTAGAGTTTGCCGCCGCTCGACAACGCCGGCGACCAGTTGCAGCGGTTTCAACAGAGCTTCGCGTTGAATAGTGAAATGCATGGTCAGTCCTTGTCTTATCAGTTTGCGTTGCTGCCCTCGGCGGGCAAACCTTAGGTAGTGAGTGTGCGCAGCAGGTTTTTATAGTCTTCACAGATGTCCGCGTCGGACTCGCGCAGTTGTGCAATCTTACGACAACCATGCAAAACAGTGGTGTGGTCGCGTCCACCAAAAGCATCACCAATTTCTGGCAGGCTGTGGTTAGTTAACTCTTTGGACAAGGCCATGGCCACCTGACGCGGCCGGGCTACCGAGCGCGAACGACGCTTGGAGAGTAAATCGGAAATCTTGATTTTGTAATACTCAGCCACGGTGCGCTGAATGTTATCGATGCTAACCAGTTTGTCCTGCAAGGCCAGCAAGTCTTTCAGCGACTCACGAATCAGCTCGATGGTGATATCGCGACCCATAAAGTGTGCATGGGCAATCACCCGTTTGAGGGCGCCTTCCAGTTCACGGACGTTGGAGCGAATCCGCTGGGCGATAAAAAACGCCGCATCATGGGGCAAGTCGACCTTGGCCTGATCGGCTTTCTTCATCAAGATAGCCACCCGGGTTTCCAACTCCGGCGGTTCAACCGCGACAGTCAGACCCCAACCAAAGCGGGATTTGAGGCGTTCTTCTAGGCCATCTATTTCTTTCGGGTAACGGTCGCTGGTCAGAATCACCTGCTGACCGCCTTCAAGCAACGCGTTAAAGGTATGGAAGAACTCTTCCTGGGAGCGCTCTTTCTTGGCGAAGAACTGAATATCATCGATCAACAGCGCATCCACCGAGCGGTAGAAACGCTTGAATTCATTGATGGCATTCAGCTGCAAGGCTTTAACCATGTCCGCTACGAAACGCTCCGAATGCAGGTAAACCACCTTGGCATTCGGATTCTTCTTTAATAGGTGATTGCCCACCGCGTGCATCAAGTGGGTTTTACCCAAGCCAACACCGCCGTACAAAAACAACGGGTTGTAGCCGTGCTTGGGGTTATCCGCAACTTGCCAAGCGGCGGCACGCGCCAGTTGGTTGGACTTACCCTCAACAAAATTGTCGAAGGTGAAGGTGCGGTTCAGGTAGCTGGTGTGTTTCAACCCGCCCTCAACCTGCACCGAGCGCTCCGTGCGGGCCGGTGGTAATTGCCCACTGGCGCCGCGCATCGGATCGAAGCTGGCACGCGAGGGCTCATCCACGGAGGAGACCACGTTCATCTGTGCCGCCGTTGGCAAGACTATCGCAGGTGCCTGGCTAACCACCGGCGCGCTGGGCAAAACCACCGCTTGGCTCGGCGCAGGTCGAGCGGCTGCGGCGCTGCGCTTACTGCCTATTAATAGCGAGAGTGCCGGTGCCTGACCATTGCTGCGCTCATCTAATAGCTCGAGCAACCGACCAAGGTACTTTTCATTGACCCAATCGAGGACAAATCGGTTAGGTGCATAGATGCGCAGTTCGTCGCCTTCGGCTTCGATCTGTAATGGACGAATCCAAGTATTAAATTGTTGCGCTGGCAGCTCATCGCGTAACAACTCTACGCATTGCTGCCAAAGGTCCATGGACACGTAAATCCCCTACAGCCGCAGCGCGACAAGGTCAAAAATCAGCGGCAATTGTACCGGCCTGACACGAGGTTATCCACAATAAGAGCAGGCCAAACGCAAACAAACTGAGCACAGAGGGCGAAAGTGCACAACTACACGGACGCCTGCAAAAGGCTGTGCATAACAGCACCTAAAGCCTGAGTAAAACCCATGGGATAACCGCGTGAATAACTCGCCTGTTGATAACTAGCCTTTCTGTCCCCAGCTTGTGCGCAGGCCACCCACACGTAATGCAGGCTTTTTAGACACCCTTCACGAACGCTACAACCCATACAGATCTAAGCATGCAGAATGTTATCAACAGAAAATAGGCGCAGTAAGAGTTATAAACAAAATAAAGATTCTAAAAATCTCTTTCTTTTTTATATTATTAACCTGCAAGAAAAAGGCGGTTAGAAATTGACCTACGCCGACAGTTTCTCTAGAATTGCCGGTCTCTTTAAACGGGGGCCATTCCGGCCCGTAGTCGACCACCAGGTATACGCACGATGAAACGTACATTCCAACCAAGCACAATCAAGCGCGCTCGCACCCACGGTTTCCGTGCTCGCATGGCTACTAAGAACGGCCGTGCCGTCCTGTCGCGTCGTCGCGCCAAGGGCCGTAAGCGTCTGGCAGTCTGATAAACCCGGCACGGGTGATGAGTCGAGACTTCTGTCGGGAAAAGCGTCTGCTAACTCCCCGGCAATTCAAAGCTGTCTTCGACTCTCCCAGCGGTAAGGTTCCAGGTAAAAACGTTCTACTCCTTGCCCGTCTCAACGATCTGGATCATCCCCGCTTGGGTTTGGTGATCGGTAAAAAGAGCGTCAAACTCTCCGTTGAGCGCAATCGTCTTAAACGCCAAATTCGCGAATCCTATCGCCACAGCCAAGAGGCTTTGAGTGGTTGGGATATCGTAGTGGTGGCGCGCAAGGGCCTTGGCGATCTGGAAAATGCTGAACTCGCACAGCAGTTCGGTAAGCTCTGGAAGCGCCTCGCACGCAGTAAAACGCCACCTGTAACCACTGCGCCAGAAAGCACAAATTCTGCAAGCAACACCCCAGCAGAGGTGGTCGACAGTTCCCATGCGTAAACTGGCCCTCGTAGCTATCCAGTTCTACCGCTTTGCTATCAGCCCAATGATGGCAAATCACTGTCGCTTCCATCCAAGCTGTTCCTGCTATGCATATGAAGCCATTGAACAACATGGCTTTATTCGCGGTGGCTGGCTGACTACTCGTCGGCTTGGTCGCTGTCACCCGTGGCATGCCGGAGGTTACGATCCGGTGCCATTGGCTAAATATCCCCGTCCCTCTTCGTTGGCCGAGTAATCATGAAAATTCATCGCTCGATCCCGATCGTCGCTCTGGCAGTCGTGTCTTATTTGATGGTTTTGCAGTGGAGCGAGGACTACGGTCTGCAACCCCTGCCTGCATCCACGACTGTGGTAAGCACACAATCTTCAACAGATTTGCCTAGCAATACAGCTAGCAACCCCAGCAGCGAAGACGTTCCTACCAGCAGCAGTGAACACGTCGAAGCCATAAGCTCCGTGCCAGCGAGCAGCGATAAACTGATTCGCGTGCAAACCGATGTATTTGATCTGGCCATCGACCCTAAGGGTGGCGATGTTGTGCAGTTGAGCCTGCCGAAATACCCGCAGAATCAAAAGCGCCCAGATGTAGCTTTTCAGCTGTTCGATAATTCAACTAATCATATCTATCAGGCGCAAAGCGGCCTGACCGGCGCCAATGGTCCGGATGCGCGCGCCAATGGCCGCCCGCTCTACGCCGCGAGTCAAGCCAGTTACCAAATGGCTGAAGGACAAGATGAGTTACTGGTTGAGTTGAAGTTCAACGAAGCCGGGATCAACTACGTTAAGAGTTTTGCCTTCAAACGCGGCGTTTACGATCTGGTAGTGAGCTATCGCATCGATAACCAGAGCGCTCAGGCATGGAGCGGCAATTTGTTCGCGCAACTGAAGCGTGATGCCAGTGCCGATCCGTCCTCCAGTACCGCGACAGGTTCAGCCACCTACCTGGGTGCAGCTTTGTGGACTCCAGAAAAGCCGTACACAAAACTGTCGATGTCAGACATCGATAAAGCACCCTTCAAACAGTCTGTGCAAGGTGGTTGGGTTGCTTGGTTGCAACACTATTTTGTTACCGCTTGGATTCCAAACAAAGACAGCACTGACGTGGTGCAAACGCGCAAAGACAGCCAAGGCAATTACATTATTGGCTTTACCGGTCCAGCACTGAACGTACCGGCCGGTGCCCAAGGCGAAACCAGCGCGACCCTATACGCCGGGCCAAAAAGCCAAGAAACCTTAAAGGCACTGGCTCCTGGCTTAGAACTGACTGTCGACTACGGCATGCTCTGGTTTATCGCCCAGCCGATTTTCTGGTTGCTTGAACATATCCACAGCTTGTTGGGTAACTGGGGCTGGTCAATCATCTGTCTGACAATTCTGATCAAGCTGGCCTTTTTCCCACTCTCGGCCGCCAGCTATAAATCGATGGCGCGTATGCGTGCGGTATCGCCAAAACTGGCAGCCTTGAAAGAGCAGTTTGGCGACGACCGGCAGAAAATGTCGCAAGCCATGATGGAGCTGTACAAGAAGGAGAAGATCAATCCACTGGGTGGCTGCCTGCCAATTCTGGTGCAAATGCCAGTATTCCTGTCGTTGTATTGGGTGTTGCTGGAAAGCGTAGAAATGCGCCAAGCACCGTGGATTCTGTGGATTACCGATCTGTCGATCAAAGATCCATTCTTCCTACTGCCGATCATCATGGGCGCTACCATGTTTATTCAGCAGCAACTCAACCCAACGCCGCCAGATCCGATGCAGGCCAAGGTGATGAAGCTAATGCCTATCATCTTCACCTTCTTCTTCCTCTGGTTCCCGGCCGGTCTAGTGCTGTATTGGGTAGTCAACAACTGCTTGTCGATAGCTCAGCAGTGGTACATTACCCGCAAGATCGAAGCAGAAATGAGCAAAGCATAAGTCGCCCAGTTTGCTCCGCACTTACACAAGACGCCCCCTCGTGGGGCGTCTTGCTATCTGCCATTTAGCCGCAAAAACCGCCCATAAGAGTATTGCCATGCGCATCAGTACCGAGACCATCGCCGCCGTCGCCACTGCTCAAGGTCGCGGTGGTGTGGGCATAGTGAGGGTATCCGGACCCTTGGCGCAGAGCATTGCCATGGCCGTCAGTGGCCGCGAGTTAAAACCTCGCTATGCCCATTACGGCCCGTTTAGCGACGCCGATGGTCAGGTACTGGATCAAGGTTTAGCCCTGTACTTCCCCGGCCCACATTCGTTTACCGGCGAAGACGTACTGGAGTTACAGGGCCATGGCGGCCCGGTGGTATTGGATTTGTTACTGCGCCGCTGCGTGCAGCTCGGTGCGCGCTTAGCGCGGCCGGGTGAGTTCAGCGAGCGGGCATTTTTGAATGACAAGCTGGATTTAGCCCAAGCCGAGGCGATTGCCGATTTGATCGAAGCCAGCTCCGAGCAAGCTGCGCGCAATGCCTTGCGCTCGCTGCAAGGCGAGTTTTCTAAGCGCGTGCATGAACTCACCGAGCGCTTAATCAGTTTGCGTATTTATGTGGAAGCGGCGATCGATTTTCCTGAAGAGGAAATCGACTTTCTCGCCGATGGCCATGTACTCAAATTGCTCAACGAGGTGCGCGCCGACTTGGCCTTGGTACTCAAACAAGCCGGTCAAGGAGCCTTGCTACGTGAAGGCATGACGGTGGTAATCGCTGGTCGACCGAACGCCGGTAAATCCAGCCTGCTAAATGCCCTGGCGGGACACGAAGCGGCGATAGTCACTGCCATCGCCGGGACTACCCGCGATGTATTGCGCGAACATATTCATATCGACGGTATGCCACTGCACGTAGTGGACACCGCTGGCCTGCGCGACACCGACGACCATGTAGAAAAAATCGGCGTAGAACGCGCGCTCAAAGCCATCCATGAGGCTGATCGAGTGTTATTGGTGGTCGATGCTAACGCGCCAGAAGCGCTCGATCCCTTTGCCCTGTGGCCCGAGTTTCTCCAGCAGCGCCCCGACCCGGCCAAGCTCACCCTGATCCGCAATAAGGCCGATCTCAGCAAAGAGCCGGTGGCTATGCAGGTGTGTGAGGATGGCCATGTGACTATTAGCCTTTCGGCAAAATCCACCGAAGGGCTGGATTTACTTCGTGAGCACCTGAAAACCTGCATGGGTTATGAACAAACGCTGGAGGGCAGCTTCAGCGCCCGCCGCCGCCACCTAGACGCGTTAAAGCAAGCCAGCACAGCGCTTGAACACGGCCATGCGCAACTGACCCTAGCCGGTGCCGGTGAGCTATTGGCGGAAGACTTACGCCAAGCCCAGCAAGTGCTGGGAGAGATCACCGGGGCATTCAGTTCGGATGACTTACTCGGACGCATTTTCTCGAGCTTTTGCATCGGTAAATAACCGAACTGGCTAAACGCTACAGAAGCGCGCCGCTTACCCCACGACTTAAACCGAAAAATACTGCTGCAGCTAACTGCTGTGGCAGGCTTTTGCCTGCCTGTTTAGTCGACCAATAGCGCAGATTTGACGGCATAAGGTCTGTGGAAAAGCCGGCTTAAAAGCAGTCGATAAAATGCCCTGGGAGCTGTTGAAAAACCCATCTGTGGATAACCACTGCTTTCATCCACAGGCTTAGGGCGCTTATCCAAAAGCCTCAATGGCGCATAAGCACAGTTCTGTACACGGCTTTATGTATTGATTTTAAAGGGCTGTAGCCATCTATCCACAGAAAACAGGCTCAGTAGTTATAAACATAAAAATAAAGATTTAAATAAATTCATACTTATATTTTCTATTAATCAACAGCCCATAACGCGAAAGCCAGCGAGCAGTGGATTTTGTCCACAAGGCTTCTTTCACACTGCCTAAGACCCTATACTGATCGGCTCTGAGCTTGGTTTAACCGCACAAGCCCTCTTTGTTAACAAACCCAAGGTGTGTGGTGGATTTTCCTAGTCGTTTTGATGTGATCGTAATCGGCGGTGGCCATGCCGGCACTGAGGCTGCGCTAGCGGCTGCCCGCATGGGGGTGAAAACCCTGTTACTGACCCATAACGTCGAAACACTTGGGCAAATGAGCTGCAATCCAGCCATTGGTGGCATTGGCAAGAGTCATCTGGTCAAAGAGATCGATGCACTGGGTGGCGTGATGGCCACCGCCACCGATCTGGGTGGTATTCAGTTTCGTGTATTAAATGGCCGCAAAGGGCCTGCAGTGCGGGCCACACGGGCACAGGCTGATCGCTTGTTATACAAAGCGGCAGTACGCGAAGTTCTAGAAAACCAGCCGAACCTGTGGATATTTCAGCAAGCCTGCGATGACTTGATCGTCGAGAATGCCGAGGTCAAGGGTGTTGTCACCCAAATGGGGCTGCGCATCTACGCCAACGCTATAGTTCTGACCACCGGTACCTTCCTTGGTGGGCTTATCCACATTGGCATGCAGAACTACTCCGGTGGTCGCGCTGGTGATCCACCTTCGATTGCATTGGCGCAACGTTTGCGTGAGCTACCACTGCGCGTGGGTCGGTTAAAAACCGGCACGCCGCCACGCATCGATGGTCGTTCGGTGGATTTCTCGCAGATGACCGAGCAAGCGGGTGATACGCCGATACCTGTGATGTCGTTTTTGGGCAACAAGGCGCAGCACCCGCGGCAGGTGAGTTGCTGGATTACCCACACCAATGCCCGCACTCATGAAATTATCGCCGCTAATTTGGATCGCTCGCCGATGTACTCGGGGGTGATCGAAGGTATTGGCCCGCGTTACTGCCCATCGATCGAAGACAAAATTCATCGCTTTGCCGACAAAGACAGCCATCAGGTGTTTATCGAGCCAGAGGGCTTGACCACCCATGAGCTGTACCCGAACGGTATTTCTACCTCGCTGCCGTTCGATGTGCAGTTGCAGATTGTTCGTTCGATAGTCGGCATGGAAAACGCGCATATCGTGCGACCCGGTTACGCAATTGAGTACGATTACTTCGATCCACGCGATCTGAAGTACAGTCTAGAAACCAAGGTAATTGCTGGTTTGTTCTTTGCTGGGCAAATCAACGGTACTACCGGTTACGAAGAAGCCGCTGCACAAGGTTTGCTGGCCGGCACTAACGCCGCATTGCGTGCGCAGGGCAAAGACAGCTGGTGCCCACGGCGCGACGAGGCCTATATCGGCGTGTTAGTCGACGACCTGATTACTCTGGGTACTCAAGAGCCGTATCGGATGTTCACCTCGCGGGCCGAATATCGGCTGATTTTGCGTGAAGACAACGCCGACTTGCGCCTGACCGAGAAAGGCCGCGAGTTGGGTCTGGTCGATGATGTGCGTTGGGCGGCCTTCTGCACTAAGCGCGAGGCGATCGAGCTGGAAGAGCAGCGGCTGAAAAGCACGTGGGTGCGCCCGGGCACGCCTGAAGGTGATGCGATTGCCGAGCGCTTCGGCACGCCGCTGACCCACGAGTACAACTTGCTCAACCTGCTGACCCGCCCGGAAATCGATTACCTAGGCCTGAGCGAGGTCACCAACAGCCCGCAACTTGATCCACAGGTTGCCGAGCAAGTTGAAATTAAGACCAAGTACGCCGGTTATATCGACCGCCAACAGGATGAAATCGCCCGGCTGCGCGCCAGTGAAAACACCCAGTTGCCAGAGGATATCGACTACGTCGGAATTTCTGGCCTGTCCAAAGAAATTCAACACAAACTCAGCCAGAGCCGACCGCAAACCTTAGGGCAAGCCTCAAGAGTGCCGGGCGTTACCCCTGCGGCGATTTCCCTGTTGCTGATTCATCTAAAAAAACGCGGCGCTGGCCGTAAGTTGGAGCAAAGTTCCTGATGTCTTCGGTTACTCAAGAACACGCCGATGAACTTGCTCAAGGTGCCAATCAGCTTGGGGTTAGTCTTAGCGCCGAACAACAGACTCAGTTGCTGGCGTATTTATCCCTGCTGATCAAGTGGAACAAGGCCTACAACCTGACCGCCGTGCGCAATCCAGACGAAATGGTCTCACGGCATTTACTCGACAGCCTGAGCTTAGTGCCCTTTATCGACGGTGACACTTGGTTGGACGTGGGCAGCGGTGGCGGTATGCCGGGCATTCCGTTGGCCATTTTGTTCCCCGAAAAGAACTTCACCTTGCTCGACAGTAACGGGAAAAAAACCCGTTTTCTGACCCAGGTAAAGCTGGAATTGAAACTCAGCAATGTTCAGGTGATTAACGCACGGGTTGAGTCCCTACAACCTGAGCAGCCGTTTGCCGGGATTGTTTCTCGGGCCTTCAGCAGTTTGGCCGATTTTTCCAACTGGACGCGTCATTTGGGTGATCAACACACGCAATGGCTGGCGATGAAAGGCCTGCATCCAAACGATGAGTTACACGCTTTGCCGAGCGATTTTATTTTGCACGGCGAGCACGCCCTGGCGGTTCCAGGTTGCCAAGGCCAGCGTCATCTGCTGATACTGCGCCGCACGTTATAACCGGGGAAGCAGGCAGCCATGGCTAAGGTATTTGCAATCGCCAATCAGAAAGGTGGGGTCGGTAAGACCACCACCTGCATCAACTTGGCGGCCTCTTTGGTAGCCACCAAGCGCCGGGTATTGCTGATTGACCTTGATCCTCAAGGCAACGCAACGATGGGCAGCGGCATCGACAAGCACGCCCTCGAACACTCGATTTACGACGTGTTAATCGGTGAGTGCACGGTCGCTGACGCCATGCAGACCTCCGAACACGGCGGTTATAAAGTATTACCCGCTAACCGCGATCTCACGGCTGCCGAAGTTGGCTTGCTGGAAATGAACATGAAGGAAAGTCGCCTGCGTAATGCTCTGGCGCCGATCCGGGATAAGTACGATTACATTTTGATCGACTGTCCACCAGCCTTGAGCATGTTGACCGTGAATGCTTTGGTCGCCGCCGATGGCGTGATTATCCCGATGCAGTGCGAGTACTACGCGCTGGAGGGACTGTCGGACTTAATCAATACCGTGCAGCGGATTAGCTCCTTGCTCAATCCAAGCTTGAAGATCGAAGGCTTGCTGCGCACCATGTACGATCCGCGTATTAGCTTGACCAACGATGTTTCTAATCAGCTCAAAGAGCACTTTGCCGAGCAGTTGTACCAAACGGTTATCCCGCGCAACGTGCGCTTGGCTGAAGCCCCGAGCTTCGGCATGCCGGCATTGGTCTACGACAAGCAGTCGCGAGGCGCCCTCGCTTATCTAGCACTGGCGGGTGAACTGGTTCGCCGTCAGCGTGTCAGCGCTAAACCCGCTACCGCCTAAGGAATTCGCATGGCCGTGAAAAAACGAGGTCTAGGACGTGGCTTGGATGCCCTGTTGGGGGGCACCAGTGTCGCGAGTCTGGAAGAGCAGGCACAAAAAGCTGACAGCCGAGAATTTCAGTACCTGCCACTGGACTTGATCCAGCGCGGTAAGTATCAGCCGCGCCGTGATATGGACCCGGCGGCACTGGAAGAGTTAGCCCAATCGATCAAAGCTCAAGGGGTTATGCAACCGATTGTGGTGCGGCCGATTGCCAATGGCCGGTTTGAGATTATTGCCGGTGAGCGGCGCTGGCGTGCCAGCCAGCAAGCTGGGCTGGATACCGTCCCGGCGATGGTTCGTGAAGTGCCCGATCAAGCCGCGATTGCCATGGCCTTGATTGAGAACATTCAGCGTGAAGACCTGAATCCGATCGAAGAAGCGGTGGCCTTACAACGTTTGCAGCAAGAGTTTCAACTAACTCAGCAGCAGGTTGCAGAAGCTGTGGGTAAGTCGCGGGTAACCATCACCAATTTGCTACGGCTGATTGCCCTGCCGGAAGAGATCAAAATTCTCTTGTCGCACGGTGACTTGGAGATGGGCCATGCGCGTGCACTGCTCGGTTTACCGGCTACGCAGCAGGTTGAAGGGGCGCGACACGTTGTCGCACGTGGTCTGACCGTGCGGCAAACGGAGGCCTTGGTGCGTCAGTGGCTCAATAGCAAAGAGCAGCCAGTAGTCGAAGTCAAAGTCGACCCGGACATCAGTCGCTTAGAGCAGCGACTGGCCGAGAAGCTGGGGGCTGCAGTACAGATTAAGCATGGCCAGAAAGGCCGTGGTCAGCTGGTAATCAAGTACAGTTCGCTGGATGAGTTGCAGGGGGTTTTAGCGCACATACGTTGAAACGCTTTGGATGGCGACGGATGGTCGGAAATCAACACCTAGAGGTTGAACCAAGCAGCCGTCACCCCTATACTTTGCGCGCTTTTTGTCGGCACAAATTATGCCAAGTTATTTGAGTAAAGGCGGCCGACGCCAGAGGTAGCACGATGAATGCGCGCACGTCACACCGTATCGCATTTTATAAACTCCCGGTGTTTCCGGTCTTGCTGGCTCAGTTACTTGTATTGCTGTTAGCGGCTGCTACGCTGTTTTGCTGGCATGGTGCAGTTGCAGGTTATTCAGGCTTTTACGGTGGCTTAATTGCTTGGCTACCGAATTTGTATTTTGCCCACAAGGCGTTCCGTTTTAGCGGAGCGCGGGCTGCCCAAGCGATCATGCGGTCATTTTATGCCGGTGAAGCGGGTAAATTAATTCTGACAGCAGTGCTTTTTGCACTGCTGTTTGCAGGGGTAAAACCACTGAACCCGCTGGCTGTATTTGGCGTGTTTGTACTGACCCAGTCGGTTGGATGGTTTTCACCATTGCTGATCAGAGTAAAACATTCGAGACCTTAGAGCGTTTGAGGCAACCATGGCAGCAGAAACAGCTTCGGGCTATATCCAGCATCACTTACAGAATCTGACTTTCGGACGCCTGGCTGATGGTGGTTGGGGCTTTGCCCACACCGCCGAACAAGCAAAAGAAATGGGCTTCTGGGCATTTCACGTAGACACACTTGGGTTCTCAGTAGCCTTAGGTTTGCTCTTTGTGTTTATTTTTCGCCTCGCGGCAAAGAAAGCCACTTCGGGTCAACCGGGTGCGCTGCAAAACTTTGTTGAGGTCATGGTTGATTTCGTTGACGGCAGCGTCAAGGACACCTTTCATGCGCGTAACCCTTTAATTGCACCGCTAGCATTGACTATTTTTGTCTGGATTTTCCTGATGAACGCAGTCGATTTGGTTCCAGTAGACTGGATTCCACAGTTGGCCATCTTGATCACCGGTAACGAGCACATTTTCTTCCGTGCTGTACCTACCACCGATCCAAACGCGACCTTGGGCATGGCTCTGTCGGTGTTTGCACTGATTATTTACTACAGCATCAAGGTTAAGGGTATAGGCGGTTTTGTCGGCGAATTGACTCTGCACCCATTCAGCAGTAACAACTTAGCGGTGAAGATTCTTTTGATACCGCTAAACTTTTTGCTTGAGTTTGTGACCTTGGTTGCCAAGCCTATTTCCCTAGCGTTGCGGTTGTTCGGCAACATGTATGCTGGCGAATTGGTATTTATTCTGATTGCGGTGATGTTCGGTAGTGGTTTGCTTTGGCTGAGTGGCCTTGGCGTAGTACTGCAGTGGGCGTGGGCAGTTTTCCACATCCTGATCATCACCCTGCAAGCGTTCATCTTCATGATGCTGACCATTGTTTATTTGGCCATGGCTCACGAAGATAACCATTAATAGCGTCTTACGCCGTTGATGAGCTCTCCTTGGGAGAGTGGCCGTAAAGGCCGATTGAACAAGTTTGCTGTACCGTTTTGCCGCTTTATCAAAACCTTTAACCAATACGACGTTAAAAGTCGGGAGGAAAGATGGAAACTGTAGTTGGTCTAACCGCGATTGCTGTTGCACTGCTGATTGGCCTGGGTGCCTTGGGTACCGCTATTGGCTTTGGCCTGTTGGGTGGTAAGTTCCTGGAAGGCGCAGCGCGTCAACCAGAAATGGTTCCAATGCTGCAGGTTAAAATGTTCATCGTTGCCGGTCTACTCGACGCCGTGACCATGATTGGTGTTGGTATCGCTTTGTTCTTCACCTTCGCTAACCCGTTCTTGGCACAAGTTACCCAGTAATTCTCGCTTCGAGAATTACTGACAACGAACGAGTGAGGTGTTGGCGTGAACATTAATGCAACCCTGATTGGTCAGTCCGTTGCGTTCTTCATTTTTGTCATGTTCTGCATGAAGTTTGTATGGCCTCCGGTCATTACAGCAATGCGTGAACGGCAAAAGAAGATCGCCGATGGTCTTGACGCTGCCAGCCGTGCAACTCGCGACCTGGAACTGGCCCACGAAAAAGTTGGCCAGCAACTGCGCGAAGCAAAAACGCAGGCAGCTGAAATCATCGAGCAAGCCAAGAAACGCGGCACTCAGTTAGTAGACGAAGCCCGTGATCAGGCTCGCGTTGAAGCTGACCGTGTGAAGGCTCAGGCTCAGGCCGAAATCGAGCAGGAACTTAACAGCGTCAAAGACGCCTTGCGCGCCCAGTTGGGTAGCTTGGCTGTTACTGGTGCTGAGAAGATTCTGAGCGCGACTATCGACCAGAACGCTCATGCGGAGCTAGTTGCGAAACTGGCAGCCGAAATTTAAGCGAGGGCTATCATGGCAGAATTGACCACGTTGGCCCGACCTTACGCTAAAGCTGCTTTTGAGTACGCCCAAGCCAATCAACAACTGGCCCTCTGGTCTGAGTTGCTTGGTTTGGCTGGCGCGGTGTCGCAAGACGCCACGGTTCAGTCCGTACTCAAAGCACCGCGTTTGACGAGTACCTATAAGGCCGCCACCTTTATTGAGGTGTGTGGTGACAAGTTCAGCGCTCAGGTGCGTAACTTTCTAACCATCGTTTCGGAAAACGACCGCTTGGAGTTGTTGCCGGAAATCGCCGCATTGTTCGATCTGTATAAAGCAGAGCAAGAACGTTCGGTTGATGTGAATGTTACCAGTGCCTTTGCATTGAACGACGAACAGCAAGACAAACTCGCCAAGGTTCTCAGTGCACGACTCGGTCGTGAAGTGCGTTTGCACGCTGCGGAGGATGCCAACCTAATCGGTGGCGTCGTAATCCGTGCCGGCGACTTGGTTATCGATGGCTCAGTTCGCGGCAAACTCGCGAAATTGGCCGAAGCATTGAAATCTTGAGTTTGAAGGGGCAGCAGAGCAATGCAGCAACTCAATCCTTCCGAAATAAGTGAAATCATCAAGGCTCGCATCGAGAAACTCGATGTAAGCTCCCAAGCCCGCAACGAAGGCACTGTCGTCAGCGTATCTGACGGTATTGTGCGGATTCACGGTCTCGCCGACGCTATGTACGGTGAAATGATCGAGTTCCCGGGTGGCGTCTACGGTATGGCCATGAACCTTGAGCGCGACTCTGTCGGCGCCGTGGTTCTAGGTGCTTACCAGTCGCTGGCTGAAGGCATGAGTGCTAAGTGCACCGGCCGCGTTCTAGAAGTTCCGGTTGGTCCGGAATTGCTAGGTCGTGTGGTCGATGCTCTGGGTAATCCTGTCGACGGTAAAGGCCCTCTGAACAACGTCGCTACCGACGCGGTTGAGAAGGTTGCTCCGGGCGTGATCTGGCGTAAGTCGGTCGACCAGCCTGTGCAAACAGGTTACAAGACCGTTGATGCCATGATCCCGGTTGGCCGTGGCCAGCGTGAGTTGATCATCGGCGACCGTCAGATCGGTAAAACCGCTCTGGCTATCGACGCGATCATCAACCAAAAGAACAGCGGGATTTTCTGCGTTTATGTAGCCATCGGTCAGAAGCAATCGACCATCGCTAACGTAGTACGCAAGCTCGAAGAAAACGGCGCGTTGGCTAACACCATCATCGTAGCTGCCAGTGCTTCCGAATCTGCTGCGCTGCAATTTATTGCTCCGTACGCCGGTTGCACCATGGGCGAGTACTTCCGTGACCGCGGTGAAGACGCGCTGATCGTGTATGACGATCTGTCCAAGCAAGCAGTGGCTTACCGCCAGATTTCTCTGCTGCTGCGCCGTCCACCAGGCCGTGAAGCTTACCCAGGCGACGTGTTCTATCTCCACAGCCGTCTATTGGAGCGCGCTTCGCGTGTATCCGAAGAGTACGTTGAGAAGTTCACCAACGGCGCTGTAAAGGGCAAGACTGGTTCCTTAACCGCATTGCCGATTATTGAAACCCAAGCTGGCGACGTTTCTGCGTTCGTTCCGACCAACGTGATTTCGATCACCGACGGTCAGATCTTCCTGGAATCGGCCATGTTCAACTCCGGTATTCGTCCGGCTGTGAACGCTGGTGTTTCGGTATCGCGTGTGGGTGGTGCTGCTCAGACTAAGATCATCAAGAAGCTTTCCGGTGGTATTCGTACCGCTCTGGCTCAGTACCGTGAATTGGCGGCATTTGCCCAGTTCGCTTCTGACCTGGACGAAGCTACGCGTAAGCAGCTTGAACACGGTAAGCGCGTTACTGAACTGATGAAGCAGAAGCAATACGCTCCGATGTCGATCGCTGAGATGTCTTTGTCCCTGTACGCCGCTGAACGTGGCTTCCTTGAGGACGTCGAAGTCACCAAGATCGGCAGCTTCGAGCAGGCCATGATTGGTTATTTCAACCGCGATCTTGCCGATTTAATGGCCAAGATCAACGTGAAGGGTGACTTCAATGACGAAATCGACGCTGGCTTGAAAGCCGGTATCGTGAAGTTCAAGGCCACCCAAACCTGGTAAGCCGCAGCGGAGGTCGCAAGACCTCCGCCTGCTAAACCGATAGGTGTTACATGGCAGGCTCAAAAGAGATTCGCACTAAAATTGCGAGCATTAAAAGCACGCAAAAAATTACCAGTGCCATGGAAAAAGTGGCTGTTAGCAAAATGCGCAAGGCACAAATGCGCATGGCTGCTGGCCGTCCTTATGCTGAGCGGATTCGTCAGGTGATTGGTCACTTGGCTAACGCTAACCCGGAATATCGCCATAGCTTCATGATCGAACGTGCGGTTAAGCGCGTTGGTTATGTGGTAGTGAGCAGTGACCGTGGTTTGTGCGGTGGTTTGAACACTAACCTGTTCAAGGCATTGGTTCGTGACATGGCAGTAAATCGCGAACAAGGCGTAGAGATTGATCTCTGCGTGGTCGGTAGCAAAGGTGCGGCGTTTTTCCGTAACTACGGCGGAAACGTTGTTGCAGCTATCAGCCAACTTGGTGAAGAACCGTCGATCAATGATCTGATCGGTAGCGTTAAGGTGATGTTGGATGCCTACCTAGAAGGTCGTATCGATCGTCTATCGGTGGTATCGAATAAGTTTGTTAACACCATGACGCAGCAACCAACAGTTGAGCAATTGATTCCGTTGGTAGCAACCGCTGATCAAGAGCTCAAGCATCACTGGGACTATCTCTACGAACCCGATGCCAAACAGCTGCTGGACGGCTTGATGGTGCGTTACGTGGAGTCGCAGGTGTACCAGGCGGTGATCGAGAACAACGCCGCTGAACAAGCAGCGCGGATGATCGCGATGAAGAACGCTACTGATAACGCCGGTGATTTGATCAGCGAATTGCAGCTGATCTATAACAAGGCGCGTCAGGCTGCGATCACCCAAGAGATCTCGGAAATCGTCGGCGGCGCAGCCGCGGTCTAAGACCGGTTCATTTATTTAGAGGAGCCAGATATGAGTAGCGGACGTATCGTTCAAATCATCGGCGCCGTGATCGACGTGGAATTCCCACGTGATCAGGTTCCGGCTATTTATGACGCCCTGAAAGTTCAAGGCGTAGAAACCACTCTGGAAGTTCAGCAGCAGCTGGGTGACGGCGTGGTACGTACCATTGCTATGGGTGCGACCGAAGGCTTGAAGCGCGGTCTAGACGTAGCAAACACTGGCGCAGCCATTTCCGTACCGGTCGGTAAAGCGACCTTGGGCCGGATTATGGACGTACTGGGCAACCCAATCGACGAAGCTGGTCCGATTGGCGAAGAAGAGCGTTGGGGTATTCACCGCCCAGCGCCGACTTTCGCTGAACAAGCGGGCGGCAACGACCTATTAGAAACTGGCATCAAGGTTATCGACCTGATCTGCCCGTTCGCTAAAGGCGGTAAGGTTGGTCTGTTCGGTGGTGCCGGTGTAGGCAAAACTGTAAACATGATGGAACTGATCCGTAACATCGCCATCGAGCACAGCGGTTATTCCGTGTTTGCTGGTGTGGGTGAGCGTACTCGTGAGGGTAACGACTTCTACCACGAGATGAAGGACTCCAACGTTCTGGATAAAGTGGCATTGGTTTACGGTCAGATGAACGAGCCGCCGGGTAACCGTCTGCGCGTAGCTCTGACTGGTTTGACCATGGCCGAGAAGTTCCGTGACGAAGGCAACGATGTACTGTTGTTCGTTGACAACATTTATCGTTACACCCTCGCCGGTACTGAAGTATCTGCACTGCTCGGCCGTATGCCGTCTGCCGTGGGTTATCAGCCAACGTTGGCCGAAGAAATGGGTACCTTGCAAGAGCGTATCACTTCGACCAAAAGCGGTTCGATCACCTCGATCCAGGCCGTATATGTACCTGCGGATGACTTGACTGATCCGTCCCCGGCGACCACCTTCGCCCACTTGGACGCTACCGTTGTTCTGTCGCGTGACATCGCCTCTTTGGGTATCTACCCAGCGGTAGATCCACTCGATTCGACTTCACGTCAGTTGGATCCAATGGTTATTGGCCAAGAGCATTACGACACCGCTCGTGGTGTTCAGTACGTGCTGCAGCGTTACAAAGAGCTGAAGGACATCATCGCAATCTTGGGTATGGACGAGCTGTCGGAAACCGACAAACAGTTGGTATCCCGTGCGCGTAAAATCCAACGCTTCTTGTCGCAGCCGTTCTTCGTGGCTGAAGTCTTCACCGGTGCTTCAGGTAAATACGTTTCCCTGAAAGACACCATCGCTGGCTTCAGCGGCATTCTTAAAGGCGACTACGATCACTTGCCAGAACAAGCGTTCTACATGGTAGGTAGCATTGAAGAAGCCGTAGAGAAAGCCAAGAAACTGTAATCCGAGCGCCCGGCGACGGGCGCGTCAAGGGCTGGTGGCAGCGTCGCGAGCGACGGACAGGCAAGGCGAAAGTCGGAGAGGACGCGGAGTTTACGTCGGTAAATGAGCAGTCCGAAACGACTTTCAACGCCGCTTGACCGAGCGTAGTAGCTGCCAACTGCCCGACTCGTGAGGCAAGCACATGTCTATGACAGTCCATTGCGATATCGTCAGTGCGGAAGCGGAGATTTTTTCCGGTCTGGTAGAAATGGTCGTAGCACACGGCAACCTGGGTGACCTGGGTATTGCTTTGGGCCACGCGCCACTGATTACTGACCTGAAGCCGGGCCCGATTCGGGTGATTAAGCAGAACGGCGAAACCGAAGTGTTTTACATCTCCGGTGGTTTCCTGGAAGTTCAGCCGAACATGATTAAGGTCTTGGCCGATACCGTGTTACGTGCTGCCGACATCGATGAAGCAGCTGCCCAGACGGCCCTCAAAGCCGCCGAGAAGGCACTGCATGAGCACAGCGCAGAGTTCGATTACGGCTCTGCTGCCGCTCATCTGGCTGAAGTAGCAGCGCAGCTGCGTACTGTTCAGCAGATGCGTAAGAAGTTCGGCGGTTAATCACCACCGGCTTCAGCGAAATAGAGAAAAAGGGTAGCCTTAGCTACCCTTTTTTTTGCCTGTAATAACCCACCTTTACCGTCAATCACCCGCAGGAAGCTCTCTATGTCGCTCGATATCGTCATTCTCGCCGCCGGCCAAGGCACTCGCATGCGCTCAGCCTTACCCAAGGTGCTGCATCCGGTCGCGGGCAAGTCGATGTTGGGGCACGTGATTGATACGGCGCGGCAGTTGCAGCCACAGAGCATTCAAGTGGTCATCGGTCATGGTGCCGATTCTGTCCGTGAGCGCCTTGCGGCGGACGACCTGAATTTCGTCCTGCAAACCGAGCAACTGGGCACTGGCCATGCAGTCGCCCAAGCCTTGCCAGCCTTAAGTGCTGAGCGGGTGCTGATTTTGTACGGTGATGTGCCGCTGATTGAAGTGGCAACCCTCAAGCGTCTGCTGGGTAAAGTCAGCGACACCCAGCTCGGTTTGCTGACCGTCGAGCTGGCTGATCCAACTGGCTATGGCCGTATCGTGCGCGACGCTGCAGGCAACGTGCAGGCCATCGTTGAGCATAAAGATGCGACTGCCGCGCAACACGCCATCAGCGAAGGCAATACCGGCATTCTTGCGGTTCCCGGCAAGTTGTTGGCTGATTGGTTGGGGCGCTTGTCGAACAGCAATGCCCAAGGCGAATACTATTTGACCGACGTGATCGCCATGGCGGTGGCCGACGGCCTGGTGGTTGCCACCGAACAAGCCAGCGATGAAATGGAAGTGCTGGGCGCCAACGACCGCATGCAACTGGCGCAATTGGAGCGGCACTACCAATACCGCGCGGCACGTCGTTTGATGGCGCAAGGTGTGACCCTGCGCGATCCAGCGCGTTTCGATGTGCGTGGCGAGGTGACGGTGGGCCGCGATGTGCTGATCGACATCAACGTGATACTGGAAGGTCGCGTGGTGATCGAAGATAACGTACAAATCGGCCCTAACTGCGTGATTAAAGACTGCATTCTGCGCCAAGGTGCGGTGGTAAAAGCCAATAGCCATCTGGATGGCGCCGAGCTGGGTGAAGGCAGTGATTGCGGCCCGTTCGCTCGACTGCGGCCTGGCACCGTGCTGGGTGCCAAGGCCCATGTGGGTAACTTCGTCGAGTTGAAGAATGCGCAGCTAGGTGCCGGCGCTAAAGCCGGCCACCTCAGCTATCTCGGTGATGCTGTAATTGGTTCGCGCACTAACATCGGCGCAGGCACCATCACCTGTAACTATGACGGGGTTAACAAGTTCCAAACCGTGCTGGGCGAAGACGTATTTATCGGCTCCAACAGCTCGTTAGTCGCGCCCTTAGTGCTGGGGGATAAGAGCACCACGGGCGCAGGTTCGGTGATTACTGCCGATGTCCCCGCCAATAACCTGGCCGTTGGCCGCGCCAAACAGCGCAATATCGACGGCTGGAAACGCCCAAGCAAAAAATAGCCGGTAGGGTGGTCAACCGCGCAGCGTTGGCCGCCGAGGGCGGTAATCCGGCCCAATGCATATCTAGGTCAATTGGTGGCCAAGCTGCGCGTTGACCACCCTACGTCGATTCTCACTTGACGAAAAAGCTTCATTAGGTTTTGATTCGCTTAGTTATCTTTCGAATCGAAACTAATTCATGTCCAAGCGTAACACTCCGCAACGTCGCCACAGCATTTTGGCCTTGCTCGCTGAGCAGGGCGAAGTCAGTGTGGAGCAATTGGCCAAGCGCTTCGACACCTCGGAAGTGACCATCCGCAAAGACCTCACTGCGCTGGAAAAAAGCGGTCTATTGTTGCGCCGCTACGGTGGCGCAGTGCCGATGCCGCAGGAGTTAATCAGCGAACCGAGCCAGCCGCTATCGCCTTACAAACAGGCCATAGCCACTGCTGCTGCTGGCTGTATCCGTGAGCACGCGCGGGTGATTATCGACAGTGGCAGCACCACAGCGGCGATGATCCCGCAACTCGGCTACAAGCCCGGCTTAGTGGTAATGACCAACTCACTGAATGTGGCCCGTGCCCTCAGCGAGCTGGAGCATGAGCCGGTATTGTTGATGACTGGCGGCACCTGGGACCCGCATTCCGAGTCGTTCCAAGGGCAAGTGGCCGAGCAGGTGCTGCGCTCTTACGACTTCGACCAGTTGTTTATCGGCGCTGATGGCATCGATCTGGCCCGTGGCACCACCACCTTTAATGAGTTGCTCGGCCTCAGCCGGGTGATGGCCGAGGTGGCACGGGAGGTCATAGTCTTGGTTGAGGCGGATAAAATCGGCCGCAAGATTCCGAATTTGGAGTTGCCGTGGAGCAACGTGCATACCCTGATTACTGACGAGCGCTTGCCACTGGCGGCGCGCGAACAAATTGCTGCACGCGGAGTCAATTTACTCTGCGTGTCTGCCCAAGCTAAGTAAGGAGAAATGTATGTGTGGCATTGTTGGCGCCGTCGCCGAACGTAATATCAGCGCAATTTTGCTCGAAGGCCTCAAGCGCCTCGAGTACCGCGGCTATGACAGCGCTGGGGTGGCGATTTTAACCGAGACCGGGCAACTGCAACGGTGCCGCCGTTCCGGCAAAGTCGCCGAGCTCGATCAGGCGCTGAACAGCGAGCCGTTGCTCGGCCGTTTGGGCATTGCCCACACTCGCTGGGCCACCCACGGCGCTCCGTGCGAACGGAATGCCCACCCGCATTTCTCCGGTGCTGATTTGGCCGTGGTGCACAACGGCATCATCGAAAATCACGAAGCCCTGCGCGAACGCCTGCAAGGGCTCGGTTATGTGTTCAGCTCGGATACCGACACCGAAACCATCGTCCACCTGTTGCACCACAAGCTTGAAGAACACGCCGATTTAGCCGATGCGCTCAAGGCGGCCATCCCTGAATTGCACGGTGCTTACGGGCTGGCGGTGATCAGCGCCGCGCAGCCGGACCGTCTGCTCGCGGCCCGTAGCGGCAGCCCGCTGGTGATAGGTTTGGGCATGGGCGAAAACTTCCTCGCTTCCGACCAGCTAGCGTTACGCCAAGTGACCGACCGCTTCGTCTATTTAGAAGAAGGCGACATCGCCGAGATTCGTCGCGACAGCCTGCACATTTGGGACGCCGCCGGCCAAGCGGTACAGCGCGAACAAGTGCAATACCACGAAGGTGCGGAAGCCGCCGACAAAGGAGAATTCCGCCACTTTATGCTGAAGGAAATCCATGAGCAACCAACCGTAGTGCAGCGTGCGCTGGAAGGCCGTTTAGGCGCCGACCATGTGTTGGTGCAGGCGTTCGGCCCGCAAGCCGCCGAACTGTTTGGCCAAGTTAAAAACGTGCAGATCGTTGCCTGCGGCACCAGCTATCACGCCGGTATGGTCGCTCGTTATTGGCTGGAAGAGCTGGCCGGTATCCCTTGTCAGATCGAAGTCGCCAGCGAGTTCCGTTACCGCAAGGTGGTGGTGCAGCCCGACAGCCTGTTTGTCAGCATCTCCCAGTCTGGCGAAACTGCCGACACCTTGGCCGCCCTGCGCAACGCCAAGGAGCTGGGCTTCTTGAGCAGCTTGGCGATTTGCAACGTCGGCACCAGCTCCTTGGTGCGCGAGTCGGCCTTGACCCTGCTGACCCAAGCCGGCCCGGAAATCGGCGTAGCCTCGACCAAAGCCTTCACCACCCAGTTGGTTGCCTTGATGCTGTTGACCCTGTCGCTCGGACAAGTGCGCGGCACCCTGAGCAAAGATTTAGAAGCCCAGTTAGTCGCCGAACTGCGTCGCCTGCCGGCGCGTTTGGGTGAAGCGTTGGCGATGGACAAAACCGTCGAGAAACTTGCCGAACTGTTCGCCGAGAAGCACCACACCTTGTTCCTCGGCCGTGGCGCGCAATACCCGGTGGCGATGGAAGGCGCGCTGAAACTCAAGGAGATTTCCTACATCCACGCCGAGGCTTACCCGGCCGGCGAACTCAAGCACGGCCCTTTGGCCTTGGTCGACAGCGACATGCCGGTGGTCACCGTGGCGCCGAACAATGAGTTGCTGGAGAAACTCAAGTCCAACCTGCAAGAAGTGCGCGCCCGCGGCGGTGAGTTGATCGTGTTTGCCGACCAGCAAGCCGGCATGCGCAATGGCGAGGGCACCCATGTGGTGAACATGCCGCACATCCACGACGCCTTGGCGCCGATTCTCTACACCATTCCGCTGCAATTGCTTTCGTACTACGTTGCCGTACTCAAGGGCACCGATGTCGACCAGCCGCGCAATTTGGCAAAATCGGTAACTGTGGAATAAACCGCCATGGCGCCGAGCATTGCGCTGTTATTGGCGTGCTGCCAGCGCGTGTTGCGCGCTGAGCCAGCATTCATTGCGCAACTCAGCGCGGCGGGTTTTGTCTGTAGCGCCGGCCACTGGCAATTCAACTTGTCGGCGCTGCAGCAGTTTTTGCACAGCCAATTGCCGGCCGAGCATGCTGTTGATTACCCGTTGTTCGTACAGCAACTGTACGCCAGCGACCTCAACCAGCGCCTGCGCGAACTGGGCGCTGAAATGGCCTTGGCCGACAACCAAGGCAATATCCATCAGAGTCGTTATTGCCTGCGGCGGTTATAAATATTTCCCCGCCCCCACGCTAGCAGCACACCGCTGATCTAAGGGTATCGCTTGCAGGTGTATAAGGTCTCAGCGTTTAGCTATCGAGAAGACTGGTCTTTAAATAAGAATAAAACCCATTCGCATTGAGTTCCATCGTGCGACTCTCTACTATGTGATAATTATTCGCAACTAGACTTGTCTATGACGCTGTCCGGCTGCTGCGTGTTAACCATAAGAGCTAGGAGAGAGTTGCAGTGGTAAGTGAAAAAAACCGGTTGCTCATGTTGCTGGCGCTGTTTAGCCAAGTGCCCAGTTGGCAAAGCGCTCAGGCGGCTGAACCTGTGGCGACGGTATTAGACTCAGTTGTTATTGACGCCAGCCAAGACAGCACTAGCGCGCAACTCGATAGCTATTCAAGCGCACCGAGCGGCACCGCGACCAAGCTCAATCTCAGCGCCCGGGAAACACCGCAGTCAGTGTCTACTATTACCCGTGGGCAACTGGATGACTTTCAGCTCACTAGCGTTACTGAGGCGTTAAAATACACGCCCGGAATCACCGTTGAACAGGTCGAAACCGATCGCACGTATTTCTCGGCGCGCGGCTTTGACATTAATAATTTTCAATACGATGGCATTGGCTTGCCGTTCGCCAATGACAGTCTCGCTGGCGATGCCGATACCGCCCTGTTCGAGCGCATCGAGGTGCTGCGGGGCGCCAATGGACTGATGTCGGGTATTGGTAATCCGTCGGCGACTGTAAATTTCATCCGCAAGCGCCCAACCGCGCAAACTCAGGCGAAGGTCGAACTGACTGCTGGGTCATGGGATATGCGCCGGGTTGATGGCGATGTGTCTGGCTCCTTAACGGAATCAGGCAATGTGCGTGGCCGCATGGTGTACGCCAACGAGAACAAGAACGCCTACCTCGACCGTTATGCACGGGAAAAAAATGTCTTCCTCGGTGTGCTGGAAGCGGACTTGAGCGACAGCAGCCTGTTTACTATCGGCCATAGTCTGCAAAAAACGGATGCCGACAGCCCGATGTGGGGCGGTTTGCCGCTGACTTACACTAATGGGCAGGCGACCGACTATTCGCGCTCAACCAGCACTGCCTCGGATTGGTCTTACTGGAACAACCAAGAGCAGCGAACTTTTGCGGAGCTTACCGAGGACTTGGGCGCTGGCTGGCAGGCTAAGTTGTCGCTAACCCGCGTAGAGCAGAAAAGCGACGGCAACCTGTTTTATATGTACGGTACCCCGGATGCTGATACAGACCTTGGGCTATTGAGCTATCCATCGCTATACCACGGCACAACCAGCCAAAATATAGCCGACCTGTATGCCTCAGGGCCGTTTACCCTGGCTGGGCGTGAGCATGAATTGGTCGTGGGTGGCAGCTGGTCGAAATCGCAGCAACGCGACCAGTCTTACTACGACCAAAGTGCTGGAACCGCGTTGCCACCATTGCAGGACTGGAATGGTAACTATCCGCGGCCAAACTATGATGGCGGCGAAGGTCAAGCGAGCTTCACTGATCGACAAAAGAGCGCTTACACGGTCGCGCGGTTCAGTCTGGCCGACAGCCTCAAACTGATTACCGGCGCGCGCTTGATGAACGTCGAAAGTGAAGGCAGTGCCTACGGGGAAAACCGCAGTACCGAGTACAACGGCCGAGTAGTGCCTTATGCCGGCCTGGTGTATGACCTCGATAAGGACTACTCGGTGTACGCCAGTTACACCGAGATTTTCAATCCGCAAAGCAAGCAAGACCAACAAGGTAAGCGACTCGAAGCCCTGCAAGGGGAAAACTACGAAGTCGGCATCAAAGCTGCATTACTCGATGATCGTCTAGACGCCAGCCTGGCGATGTTCCAGACCAAGCAAGACAACTTGCCGGAAGTCGCCGGCTTAACCGGTGGCACCACCTACTACCGAGCACTGCAAGGCATTGAAAGCCAAGGCTGGGAAATGGAGGTGGCCGGCGAGCTATTGGCCGGTCTGCAAGTCAGTGCGGGCTACACCTTCGTGGATATCACCGACAGTGCCGGCAAACATCAGCGAACGTATGCGCCCAAACACTTAGTCCGCAGTTCGAGCACGTATCGCCTAGCGCAAATGCCGCAGCTTAAGGTCGGTGCCAGCGTTAGCTGGCAGAGCGAAGTGCACAACGGTGTGGCCGAGCAAGACAGTTATGCGCTGCTCAATTTGATGGCCAGTTACGAACTTGACCCTAGCTGGACGGTAGCCGCCAATCTGAACAACCTGACTGACCAAAAATACCTGACCAGTCTGTACTGGGATCAGGCCTATTACGGTGCCCCGCGCAATGCCAGCATGAGTGTCAGCTGGAAGTATTGAGCGCCTTCGCGTGGCGCCAGCAAGGGCGCCTAGGTTGGGCAGGTGGTTTTGCTACTGAATTAAAAGGTTTCTGCATGCGTGCGTCGTTGCTAGTGCTGCACCGTTGGTTAGGTTTATTTATCGCTGTGTTCTTATTGATTTCGGGTTCAACTGGAGCCCTGATCGCGTGGGATCATGAGCTAGATGAGTGGCTCAATCCGGAAATTTTCCAAACATCAAGCCTCTCAAGTGGACAAGATGCATTGGTGTTGGCTGATCAGTTAGAAGCGCGCGATCCGCGCTTACAAGTGACTTATCTGCCGCTGCACACAGAGCCCGGGCGGAACTTAGCCGTGCACGTAGGTCCTCGGCCAGATGCCAGTGGCGTCCTGCCAGTCATCGATTTTGACCAGCTTGCTCTCGATCCGGTCAGTGGTGCCGTGCTTGCCCAGCGACTCTGGGGCGAAGTATCGCTGCGGCGTGAAAACATCATGGGCTTCCTCTACAAACTGCACTACAGCCTGCATATACCGGACGGTTTTGGCTTGCCACTGGGAATGCTGGTGCTGGGTGCGGTGTCGATGGTGTGGGTGATTGATAGCGCAATTGCCCTGTGGATTGCTTTTCCCGCACGGCGAAGTTGGCGCAAGTCGTTCGCCTTTCGCTGGCGGCAGGGCGGCTACAAATTGAACTTCGATTTACACCGCTCTGGTGGAGTTTGGCTTTGGCCGTTGATTTTGCTTATGGCCGTCAGCTCAGTGGCGATGAATCTGCAGTTTGAGGTGATGCGCCCCGTGGTTAATTGGTTTTCAACCCTCACCCCAAGCCCCTTTGAGCGCCAACCTGCTTTGGCTTTAGAGCGTGCACCGGCACCCCAACTGGACCGTAACCAAGCGCTTGGCTTAGCCAGTCGTGAAGCGCTACGCCTGGGGATTAGCGAGCCGCCCGGAGGGATTTTTTACTCCGCCGAGTTCGGTCTATATGGGGTGGGATTTTTCGTTGCCAGCGCCGAGCACGGGGATGGTGGCTTAGGTAATCCTTGGTTGTACGTTGATGCCCAGAGCGGGGCCTTATTGCCCGCCAGCCTTCCAGGTCAAGGCAGTGCCGGCGATGTATTTATGCAAGCGCAGTTCCCTCTCCATTCGGGGCGGATCATCGGCGTTCCTGGGCGTATTTTGGTCTCACTGCTGGGTGGCTTAATTGCCATGCTATCGCTTACCGGTATCGTCATTTGGCTGCGCAAACGGGCCAGTCGCCGGGTTGTCCGCCACCGGGCCGCCGCTCAGTAATCCACCTTGCCGCGCCCGGCCTTGATCGAGCCACGCTGGCTTTTACCCTCCAGTCGGCGCTTCTTCGAACCCAGCGTCGGCTTGGTTGGGCGGCGGGCTTTTTCGATTTTAGTGGCGGCCAGAATCAGCTCTTTTAAGCGCTCCAACGCATCCTCACGGTTCAGTTCCTGAGTGCGGTATTGCTGAGCCTTGAGAATGATCACGCCGCCTTCGGTGATGCGACTGTCGCGTAACGCCAGAAGCCGTTGCTTATAGAATGGAGGCAGCGATGAGGCGTGTATATCGAAGCGCAGGTGCACCGCGCTGGAGACTTTATTGACGTTCTGCCCGCCCGCGCCTTGGGCGCGAATGGCGCTCAGTTCGATTTCGCTGTCGGCCAGCTGGACGCTATTGGAGAGCTGCAACATCGGCGCGGCACGCATACTTGAGGACGCACAGGATAACCCGATTCAGCGACCTTGGCCGCGCAGGGTGAGCAGGACTGCGCCCAGCGGGTTGCTGCTCAACCTGTCGGTAATGCCTGCAACGGCAGTGGCATTACAGAAACTGAAATTAATATTTGTCGTTGTTGTAACGCTTGACTGGCAATGGTCTCTACTAAGGTGTCGGCACTGAATGATTCAGTTCGCCGATTAACCCATTCCACACTGAGTCGAGGATTTACCCATGATCGCTAAGAAAACCGCAAGCATGACTGGCGCTGCATTGGCTTTGGCAGCTGCCGGCCTGTTCGCCAGTCTGTCGACTCAGGTAGTCGCCGAAGAAGCCAAGGTGCATTGCTATGGCATCAACGGCTGCAAGGGCCAGAACGACTGCAAGACGGCAGAAAACGCCTGCAAAGGTCAGGCTGTTTGCAAGGGCCATGGTTTCAAGGCCACCACCCTAGCTGAGTGCAATACCGCGGGCGGCAAAGTCGGCGCGTAAGTTGGTTGGCGGTGGCCGGTTGCAGGCCACCGCAGCCTTTGATCGACGTGGAGTTAAGCATGCAGCCAGTGACGACTTGCCTCGGTTATGGCCTGGGTTTACGCAATGAGTACTACCAAGAAATTCTCGACCAGCGCCCAGCGGTGGACTGGTTCGAAATACTCTCAGAAAATTATTTGGTCGATGGCGGCAAGGCGTTGTACTACCTAGACGCGATCGGCGAGCACTACCCGTTAGTCATGCACGGCGTGTCACTGTCGATCGGTGGCCCGCACGCCTTGGACATGGATTATCTGCAGCGCCTCAAGCAATTGGCCGCACGGGTACAACCGAAGTGGATCTCCGACCACCTGTGTTGGAGTCGCGGTAACGCCCATCAACTGCACGACCTATTGCCGCTGCCGTACACCGAAGAGAGCCTGCAACATGTGGCTGCCCGCGTGCGCCAGGTGCAGGACGTACTCGAACGGCCACTGGTGCTGGAAAACGTCTCCAGTTACCTGCGCACCGCCAGCGACGAATTCAATGAATGGCAGTTCCTCGCTCGGCTCAGCGAGTTGAGCGGTTGTGAGTTATTGCTGGACATCAACAACGTCTACGTCAGTTCGCGCAATCATCATTTTGATCCCTGGAGTTTTATCAGTGGCTTGCCGGCGCAACGTATTCGGCAAATTCATCTGGCCGGTCACAGCGACCATGGCGACTATGTGATCGACACCCATGATCAGCCGATTTGCGATCCGGTGTGGCAGCTGTATCAACGCACCCTAGAGCACCTCGGACCGATTTCGACGATGATCGAACGGGACGATAATTACCCGCCCTTTAGCGAGCTGCTGGCCGAGTTGCACAAGGCCCGCGAACTGGGCAATGCCATCTTACAGCGGCGTGCCCTATGCGCCTGAATGACTGGCAACTGGCGCTAGAAGGCTATTTGCTCGGTGCCGATGCGCAACCCAATACGGCCTTGCAGGCCAGCCTGGTCGGTAGCCCTACACTGTCGGTGGAGCGGGGCTTGGCGATCTATCACCAGGCCTACCGCGCGCGTTTGCTGGGGGTGATGCTGGAAGACTTCCCCGCTGTGCGCTACTGGTTGGGCGATGAACAATTTGCCGCGCTGGTGCAGGCCTATTTAGACACCTATCCGTCGCGACATTTTAGCTTGCGCTGGCTCGGCGAACGCTTTGCCGAGTTTCTCCAGCAGCAGCTTAACCCCGAGCACAGCGCGCCACTGGTGGAGCTGGCCAGCTTGGAGTGGGGCTTTACCTTGGCCTTCGATGCACTGCCCGGTGAGCCACTGAGCTTGCAGCAGATGGCCCAGTTACCAGCGGACGAGTGGCCCGGTTTACAGGTGCAACTGCTGCCCGGTGTGCACCGCTTGCAACTGCACTACAACAGCGTAGCGCTCTGGCAAGCGGCCAAAGCCGAGGGTGAGTTTCCGTCCAGCGTGTTGTTAGCCCAACCAAGCCTGTGCCTGCTCTGGCGCCATCAGTTAATCAGCCAGTACCGCAGCGTGAGCGCGGATGAAGCCA
>JAIETJ010000133.1 GCA_019745275.1 Pseudomonadaceae bacterium
GAGTTCACCGCTTTTACTGGTGATGAGCGCCGGCGCAGCGACTTGCTTGAGCAGCGCACCCGCGATGCCGAAGAAGGTCGGGCGAAGTCAGAAATGGCCCGCCAACAGGTTGAGCAGGCACTCAATCAGCGCCTGCTGGGTAAGACCTTGCCTGAAGTGGTGGTGCGCCTGCTGCAAGAGGCGTGGAGCAAGGTGCTGATGCTGGCGTGCCTGAAGCACGGCGCCGAGTCGGCTGAGTGGCAACTGGCGCTGAGCACCATGGATGATCTGGTCTGGAGCGTTGAGGCGCACGAAGACGCGCAGGCGCGCATGCGTTTGTTGGAGCTGGTGCCGGGGCTGCTGCGTGCGTTGCGCGAAGGTTTAGCCAGCGCCGCGGTCGATCCGTTTGTCACTGGTGAGTATTTCGCTCAGCTTGAGGCTTTGCACGTGCAAGCCTTCCAGCGCTTCAAATGGTCAATGCCGGCACCGGTTGTGCTTGAGCCTGAGTTTGGCGTGGATGATCAGCTATTGCCGGCGCCGGTAATTGTGCGTGACGAAGCCGAATTGGCGGTTGAGCAAGCACTCACGGCCTTGGATTTGCCTGAAATAAGCGAGGTAGAGGCGCTGGCCGAACCTGTGGCGATGATTGAGGTGATCGAAGAAATCATCTTGCTGGTTCCCGGTGAGGTGCGCGAGTCGCAGGCCGAAGTCTGTTTGGCCGAGGACGACGAGGCTTTTACTCAGGTCGACAATTTGCGGGTCGGCAGTTGGGTTGAGTTTCAGGAAGATGAAGAGCACAAGTTGCGCTGCAAGTTGGCGGCGGTGATCAAGCCATCCGGTAAGTTTATTTTTGTTAATCGCACCGGCATGAAAGTGCTGGAGAAAACCCGTACCGGTTTGGCAGTTGAGTTTCGCCGCAGCGCTATTCGCCTGCTGGACGATGCGCTGTTGTTTGATCGGGCGCTGGAGTCGGTGATTGGTAACCTACGTAGGCTTAAGGGCGCTTAAAAAACGGCTTAATGTCTGCCGCGCTAGCTGGTGCGGCACCTGTTGAGCCACCAGCTACTCCAACAACGCCCGGCCTGCTGCTGGGCGTTGTTGTTTGTGCTGCTTGGCCGGGCACGTTGGCTGCTCTAGAGTAGGGCTTCAGTCAGGAGTTTTTATGCGTTTGGATACAAGCAATGGTTGGCTTGCAGGGGCGCAGCATTGCCCTTCGGCTAACTGTAATGAGCGTCCGGATGGCGAGATTTCGCTGCTGGTACTGCATAACATCAGCTTGCCGCCTGGCCAGTTCGGAACCGGTAAGGTGCAGGAGTTTTTTACCCACGGTTTGCGCGCCGACGAGCATCCATACTTTGCCGATATCGCTCAGATGCGCGTGTCGGCGCATTTTTTTATTGAGCGTGACGGCGCTGTCAGTCAATTTGTCTCATGCTTGCAGCGCGCCTGGCATGCCGGTGTTTCATGTTTTGCCGGGCGCGAGAACTGCAATGATTTTTCCTTAGGGATAGAGCTGGAAGGCACCGATGAACTGCCGTTTAACGATGCGCAGTATCAGGCCTTGATTGCCTTGAGTCGGCAACTATTGGAGGCTTATCCGGCGCTTACTCTGGAACGGATTTGCGGCCATAGTGATATAGCACCGGGGCGTAAGACAGATCCGGGGCCGGCATTTGATTGGGCGCGTTTGCGCGCAGGGTTGTCTGGCTCGCCGAGCGTGGAATTGAGCCATAAGGAGTAATTGATGAGTTTTTTAGTGTTGTTAATGGCCTTGTGGCTGGAGAAGTTTTCCGCCGTGCGCCAACGCTTGCAACAAGACGGTTTTTGGCTGCGGCAACTGGCCAAGGTTGAAGCCAGTGCGCGCTTGCAAGCAGCGCCATGGCTGGGTTTGGCGCTGTTGGTGTTGCTGCCTACGCTGTTTTTGGGCGTGCTCTTGCTGCTGCTTAAACCACTGGCCTATGGCTGGTTAGCCTTGCCGATACACCTGCTGGTGCTGATGTTCTGCTTGGGGCGTGGCGATGTGTTAACGGCGCTGGGGCCGTTTCGCGATGCTTGGCGGCGGGGCGATGGTGAAGCGGCTTACTTGGTGGCGGCGCGGGATTTGGCCGTGCAAGCCGATGACCGTCAGCAATTGCTGGCGCAGGTGCAGGGTTACTTGTTGTGGCAGGCCTATCAAAGTTTTTTTGCGGTGATCTTCTGGTATGCGTTACTCGGGCCGCTGGCTATTTTGGCTTATCGGTTGTTGGCGCTGAGCGCTGAGCACGCCCAGCAACCGGCGCTGCGTGAGCGGGCTGAGCAGCTCCGGCATGCCTTGGATTGGTTGCCGGTGCGGGTGTTGGCCAGCAGCTTTGCTTTGGTGGGCGATTTTATTGCGGTGAGCCGCGCGCTCTTGCATGAGTTGTTGAACTGGCAGATTAGCGCCGCGCAGGTGGTTACCAGTGCCGGCCGAGCGGCGACCGATACGCCTGAAGTGGTTGCCGATGAGGCTGGCTTGCAAAGCTTGGATGCGCTGTGGCAGTTGCTGGTGCGCGCCGCCCTGCTTTGGTATGCCGGTTTTGCGGTTTGGACCTTGCTGCTCTAGGGCTTTCTACGGCCATAGCCAGGCCGCGCCACGCACGCCGCTGGAGTCACCGTGCAGGGCGGGCAGCAGGCGGATGTTGAGTTGCTCGGTGAATACGTAGCGCGCCAGCAGCGGCGGCACTAGTTCATACAGCGCGGCGATGTTCGACAGGCCGCCGCCGAGTACTATCACTTCAGGGTCGATGATGTTGATGACCCCGGCCAAGCTGCGGGCTAACTGCTCGGCATAGACGTGCAATGCCTGTACGGCGCGGGCGTCACCGTGGGTGGCGGCCTGGGCGATGCTCTCGGCGCTCATGCCTAGCTGGCTTCGGGCGGCCCAGCCGGGGCCGGATAAGAAAGTTTCGATACAGTCATCTAAGCCGCAATAACAACGCTGTACGGCGCCGTCAGCCGCACCTCGCCACGGCAGCGGGTTATGTCCCCATTCGCCGGCGATGGCATTCGGGCCGTTTAGCAAGCGGCCATTGATCACAAACCCGCCGCCGACGCCGGTGCCGAGAATCACCCCAAACAGGCTGCTCGCGCCGGCGCCAGCACCGTCGCAGGCTTCGGAGAGGGCAAAGCAGTCGGCATCATTGGCCAAACGAATCGGTCGTTGTAATAGCTGTTGCAGATCACCGAGCAGGTCTTGGCCAATCAGGCAGGTGGAATTGGCGTTTTTAATCAAGCCGTTGCTTGGTGAGCGCGCGCCCGGAATGCCGATGCCGACACTTGCGCTGGCGCCCAGTTCAAGCTCGCAAACCTGAACTAAGCTGCAAATAGACTGCAGGGTTTGCCGGTAGTCGCCCTGCGGTGTGACGCAGCGTTTGCGCAGTACTGTTTGGCCTTGATGCAGGGCAATAATTTCGATCTTGCTACCGCCCAGATCGATGCCAAAACGCAGCGCTGAATGCATGTTTAACCTTAAGTTACAGAGTCGCAGGCCGATATCGGGTATACAGGGCGCCACGTTTGCGAGTGGGATGGCTGTGTCGGTATTTGCCTCCACCACTCAGTCGCCCAGACTCTAATGGCTTGCCAGACAACGGCGGCTTGAGAACAATAATGTTAACAGGAGAGGTCTTGTGAAGACTCTGTTGTATCCGGCCATCGCGCTGATGAATCGACTGAATTTTGGCATGAAATTCAGCCTGATTAGTGTGCTGTTTTTCCTCCCACTGGGCATTACTAACTATGTGCTGGTCAGCGACTCTTATCAGCAATATCTGCGCACCAGCACCGAGTTGGGCAGCCTTGAGTTGTTGAGCCAAAGTTTGACGATTCGCCGCGATTTGCAAACGGTGAATGATTTAACCGTAATCAGTCGCATGCTTGGCGAGGCCAAGGCTGCCGAGGCTAACGCCCGCAGTACGGCTCTTGAGCAGGGGCTAATTGGCCAGTTGGGCGACCTGCAAGCAGTGAGCGATGACCCGCAAGCTGTGGCCGATTTCACCGCGCGGCGCGATGAGTTGCTGGTCGCCATGCGTGCACTGAGCGCACAAGCCGTGCCGCTGAGCAAGCAGGGCCAAGGTGAGGAGTTATTGGCCAAGGTGCAATTGCTGATTAAAAGCATCGCTGCGCAGTCTGGCTTGAGCCAAGACGATCAGTCGGATGTACGCCAGCTGGCCGATTTAATCATCAATGCCACACCGCAAGTGACGGCTGTTTTGGCGACCGGCCGGTCGATCGGCGCTTACTCGATCGGCGTGGGTTTTCTTGATTCCGGCGCCAGCGCGAAGATGGAAGACACCTTGTTGGTGATGGAGAAACTGCATGCCGAATACGGCTTAACCATTAAGGAAACATTGGCGGCTAGCCCAGCAGCGGCGCAGGCGTTGGGTCGGCGTACCCAGGCCAGTCAGCAAACCTTGCTGGATCTGGGTAAGGTCCTAGAAGATAAGCTGATTGTGGCTGAGTCGCTGAGTGGCCCGTGGCAGGATTTCTTTGCCCAAATCAGCAATGAAATGGACAAAACCTATCAGCTTAACGATGACACCTTGGCGTTTCTCAAGGCCGAATTGGCGACCCGCTTACAACGTAAAGGCACTGAAACAGTGTTGTTGGTCGTGGCCTTGGTGCTGGTGTTCTTGGTCATCGGTTATTTGTACGGCGGTTTTTATGTGTCTACCCGGGCTACCTTAAAGAGCCTCGGTGCGGTGATGGGCAAGGTGGCTGCCGGTGATATGACGGCAAGCTATCGCGTGCAGAGTCGCGATGAGTTGGGCGAGTTAGGTGACGCCTTCAATGACACGGTGCGCAAAATTCACGACCTAATTGAGCGCGTTGGCCATACCGTGACTGAGGTTGGGCGGCAGGCCGACCAGGTGGAGCTAATCTCCGGCGAAAGCAGCCAGGCGGTTTCTGGGCAGCGCAACCAAATTGAGCAAGTGGCCACGGCCATGAATGAAATGTCCGCCACCGCCCAGGAGGTTGCTCGCAGCGCGGCAGCTGCGGTGGGCAGTGCGCAGAGCGTAAATGATGAAACCGTCAATGGGCGTGAATTGGTGGATGCTCAAGTGGGCAGCATTCAACGTCTGGCCAGTGAGATTGATCAGTCGGTGGGGGTGATTAACCAACTGGCTGCCGACAGCGCCTCGATTAGTCAGGTACTTGAAGTGATTAAGGGCATTGCCGAGCAAACCAATTTGCTCGCCCTGAACGCGGCGATTGAAGCGGCGCGTGCCGGCGAGCAAGGTCGAGGCTTTGCCGTGGTGGCCGATGAGGTGCGTAACTTAGCCAAACGCACACAGCACTCGGCAGGCGAAATTGAACAGATGATCTCGCAGTTGCAGGGTGGCGTGGCGGCAACGGTGAAGGCTATGAGCGGCAGTCATCAAATGGCTGGCGACAGCGTTAATCAGTCGGCCAAGGTGCAGCAAGCGTTGGAAAATATCCTTGCGGCAGTGGGCATGATCGTCGATCAAAATCAGCAAATCGCCACCGCCGCCGAGGAACAAACGGCGGTAGCCCATGATATTGATCAAAATATCGTCGCCATCAGCCAGGCCGGCGAGCGCACCGCCGAGGGTGCCAGCCAGACCGAGCAAGCCAGCCGAGAACTGTCCAGCCATGTGGTGCGCTTACAGCAATTGATTGGTGCCTTTCGAGTGCGCGGACAGCTGTAGACTCCATAGTAGGGTGTACTCGCCGCAGGCAGTACGCCGATACTCTATGAGCTTGTAGAAACTCTTGGATTGTTCGTTGCGATCAGCGTCGGGTTGTTCGTTGTGTTTAACAGTTGGACTGTTCGCTGCGCTTAACGTCGGACTGTTCGCTTCGCTCCTGAGTCCAACCTACGTCCAGCCTCAACCTACGTCCGATCTACATTCGGTTAACGTCGTAGCCTGGATTAGCGCAGCGTAATAATTGGCCCAGTTCAAGTAATTCGCCTGCAAGGCCGGCAGCCTAAACAGAGAACGGCTTCCGGCCTTTTTTACTCGTAGGCCCAGCCGAATAGCTCGCAAGCGTTTTGGCTGCTGGCGTTGGCCAGTTCCGTCGGGCTGAGGCCTTTAAGTGTGGCGATTGCAGTGCAAATATCCGGCAGAAATTGCGGACTGTTGCGTTGCTGCGGATGCATGGCGGGTGCCATGTCCGGGCTGTCGGTTTCCAGCACTATGGCCTCCAGCGGCAGCGCCGCTATGACCTTGCGCAAGCGTAGCGCTTGCGGCCAAGTGGCCGCGCCGCCGAGCCCCAGTTTAAAACCCAATTTCCAGTACTCGCGGGCTTCCTCCAAGCTGCCGGCAAAGGCGTGGACGATGCCGCCGCGTTTGAGCCGGTAGCGTTTCAGGTTGGCGATTACCTCGCTATGGCTGCGACGTACATGCAGCAGCGCCGGCAGATTAAATTCGGCGGCCAGTTCCAGTTGTGCGCAAAACAAGCTTTGTTGATGGGCCCGGTCGAGTTCTGGTAGGAAGTAATCCAGACCGATTTCGCCCACTGCGCACAGTTTAGGGTGACCGCTCAGGCGCTCAAGCCAATCGCGCAACGCCGGCAGATGTTCAGGTTGGTGCTGAGATAGGAACATCGGGTGCAGGCCAAAGGCGGCATACAGGCCGTCCTCGCGCTGCACCAAATCCCACAGTCGCGGCCAATTGGCCTGCTCAACCCCAACCACCACTATCCGCTCGACACCGAGGGCGCGAGCGCAGGCCAGCACAGCGCCGCGATCGCTGGCGAAATCTGGGAAATCCAAGTGGGTGTGGGTGTCGATCAGGTGCATGGGTTAATCATAGGGTAGGGTGGGCAACCGCGCAGCGCTGCCCACCATTGCCCCACAGGCAGCGCCTTAGTGGTGCTCGCGGGTCGCGCGGAAGTTCACTTCTGGCCAGCGCTCGACCATCAGGCTGAGGTTGACGCGGGTTGGCGCTAAGTAGGTGAGGTGACCACCGCCGTCGATGGCGAGGTTTTCCACGGCCTTGGTTTTGAAATTTTCGAGCATCTTCTTATCGCTGCAGTCGATCCAGCGCGCCGACCACACGGTGATTGGCTCGTAGGCACACTCGACCTTGTATTCGCCCTTCAGGCGACTGGCGACCACGTCAAACTGCAGTACGCCGACCGCACCGAGAATGATGTCGTTGCTGTGCTCGGGGAAGAACACCTGCGTCGCACCTTCTTCGGCCAATTGCTGCAGGCCTTGGCGCAGTTGCTTGGATTTCAGCGGGTCTTTCAGGCGAACCCGGCGGAACAGCTCCGGGGCGAAGTGCGGAATACCGGTGAAACCCAGCGATTCGCCTTCGGTAAAGGTGTCGCCAATCTGGATGGTGCCGTGGTTGTGCAGGCCGATGATGTCGCCGGCATAGGCCTCTTCGAGCATCTCGCGCTCGCTGGAGAAGAAGGTCAGGGCATCGCCAATGCGGATGTCTTTACCCAAGCGCACGTGGCGCATCTTCATGCCTTGCTCGTACTTGCCCGAGCAGATGCGCATAAAGGCGATACGGTCGCGGTGTTTTGGGTCCATGTTGGCTTGGATCTTAAACACGAAACCGCTGAATTTTTCTTCGGTCGGCTCCACCGTACGTTCGTTGGCCACTCGCGCCAGCGGGCGGGGCGCCCAGTCGACGATAGCGTCCAGCACGTGATCGACGCCAAAGTTGCCTAAGGCGGTGCCGAAGAATACCGGGGTCATTTGGCCATCGTAGAACGCCTGTTGATCGAACTCGTGGCAGGCGCCCTGGACTAACTCAAGCTGCTCGATAAAACGCTCGTATTCATCGCCCAGGTGCGCACGGGCCTCAATCGAATCCAAGTGCTGGATGATCTTGGTTTCGGTGCGCTCATGGCCGTGGCCAGCAGTGTAGACGATGATGTAATCGTCTTTGAGGTGATACACACCCTTGAAGTCGCGGTAGCAACCAATCGGCCAGGTAATAGGCGCAGCTTTGATTTTCAGTACCGCTTCGATTTCATCGAGCAACTCGATCGGGTCGCGGATGTCGCGGTCGAGTTTGTTGATAAAGCTGACAATCGGCGTGTCGCGCAGTCGGCACACTTCCATCAGGGCGATGGTGCGTGGCTCAACGCCCTTACCGCCATCGAGCACCATCAGCGCCGAGTCAACCGCGGTCAGGGTGCGGTAGGTGTCTTCCGAGAAGTCTTCGTGGCCCGGGGTGTCGAGCAGGTTGATCATCTGTTCGCGATAGGGGAACTGCATCACCGAGGTGGTAATCGAGATGCCGCGCTGCTTCTCCATCTCCATCCAGTCGGACGTCGCATGGCGGTCGGACTTGCGCGACTTGACCGTACCGGCGACGGCAATCGCCTTGCCCATCAGCAAGAGTTTCTCGGTGATGGTGGTTTTACCCGCATCGGGGTGGGAAATAATTGCGAAGGTACGGCGCTTGGCAACTTCTGCGGCCTGCTTGCTCATGCTCGAAAAACCTGTCGACGGATAGTCGGATTGTCAAAAATGGCGGCGATTATAGCGGTAATCGTTAGCCGTGCGGCGTCCGGTGAGCAGGCCAATAACGCTGCAATGTGCAGCATTTTATAGCGCTATGTTGTAAATCTAAAACAGTCAAGTGCTAAATCGACTAATTGGCCTTAAACAGGTAATTTTTGATTGATCTAGAGGGCTCATGTGCCTAAAGTTCGCGCCCGAACGCTCATGCTGGAAACGATCCATGCGGCTCAAGCACTGAGAATCTGGCTAATGTCTGCTGCGCTAGCGACGACCTTGAACAGATTCTGCCGACGAGAGATTCATTCTCGGCAACATTCCTTGAGAAGTAGGCGAACCAAAGTGGGGATACAGATACAGGCGTTCGCGGCTTCTTAATTGAAGTCACCCCTTTCGAGCACGGTTAGCCGTGTGTTTTGCCCATTTGGAGTGCCCAGCATGCCGATTAAGATCGAAGACTACTACCCGCTTGCCACCTTCAACAAAATGAAGGCCTTTGCCGATAAGCACGAAACCCCTTTCGTGGTGATTGATACCTCGATTATTAGCCAGGCCTATGACGACCTGCGCGCCGGTTTCGAATTCGCCAAGGTGTACTACGCGGTTAAAGCCAACCCAGCGATTGAAATTATTGAACTGCTGCGCGACAAGGGTTCGAGTTTCGATATCGCCTCGATCTACGAACTGGATAAGGTGCTGTCTGCCGGCGTTAGCCCGGACCGCATGAGTTACGGCAACACCATCAAAAAATCCAAAGACATTCGCTATTTTTACGACAAGGGCGTGCGCATGTTCGCCACCGACTCGGAAGCCGACCTGCGCAATATCGCCAAGGCCGCGCCGGGCGCGAAAGTCTATGTGCGCATCCTTACCGAAGGCTCGACCACGGCCGATTGGCCACTGTCGCGCAAGTTCGGCTGTCAGGCCGACATGGCCATGGACCTGCTGATTCTCGCTCGCGACTTGGGCTTGGTGCCGTATGGCCTGTCCTTCCATGTCGGTTCGCAGCAGCGCGATATTTCCGCGTGGGATGCGGCCATTGCCAAGGTCAAGGTGATCTTCGAGCGTCTGAAAGAAGAAGACGGAATCGTCCTCAAACTGATCAACATGGGTGGGGGCTTTCCGGCCAACTACATCACCCGCACCAACAGTTTGGAAACCTACGCCGAAGAGATCATTCGCTTCTTGAAAGAAGACTTCGGTGATGAGCTGCCGGAAATCATCCTCGAACCGGGCCGCTCGTTGATTTCCAACGCCGGCATTCTGGTCAGCGAAGTGGTGCTGGTGGCGCGTAAATCGCGCACCGCCGTGGAGCGTTGGGTGTATGTGGACGTGGGCAAGTTCAGCGGCCTGATCGAAACCATGGACGAGTCGATCAAGTTCCCGATCTGGACCGAGAAGAAGGGTGAGATGGAAGAAGTGGTGATCGCCGGGCCAACTTGCGACAGCGCCGACATCATGTACGAGAACTACAAATACGGCCTGCCGCTGAACCTGGCCATCGGTGACCGCATGTACTGGTTGTCCACCGGTGCTTACACCACCAGCTACAGCGCGGTGGAATTCAACGGCTTCCCGCCGCTGAAGTCGTTCTTCTTGTAAGCGCTGCTCTGCATAACCAAAACCCCAGCTTGCTGGGGTTTTGGCGTTTTGGCGTGACGATTTTCTGGCGCTGTTGGCGGGGTTAACCTCTTACAGAATAGGGTTAATAGCCGGTGGCTGGAAAAGTTCCCTAGGTAAGAAATTATTTTGTAAATTTTCATAAATAATTCACATATAGCATTGTTTCTCAAATAGAATCGCGCCGCATTCCTATTTGAGAGTAATTCACATGCGCAATAAAGCCTTCTTCGTCAGCCTGCCGCAGCGTCGTTTGCTGGCTACTGCTATTAGTATGGCCATGGTGTCTAGCAGCGGTTTTGTAATGGCGACTGAGCCGAAAGCCGCGCTAAAACTCGACAGCCTGACCGTACAAGGCAAGGCGGAGCAAGAGAAGGCCTACAGCGTCCAGAACACGCGTACGGCGACCAAGACCGATACACCGCTGCGCAATGTGCCGCAGGCCATCAGTGTGGTAACCGAGGCGCAGATTCGCGATCAGGCCATGCAAAGCATGGCCGATGTGGTTCGTTATGTGCCGGGCGTGCAAATGGCCCAAGGCGAAGGCCATCGCGATGCGCCAATCTTGCGCGGCAATGCTTCCACGTCGGACTTCTACATTGACGGTATGCGTGACGACGCGCAGTACCTGCGTGACCTGTACAACGTGGAGCGGGTCGAGGTGCTGAAAGGCCCTAGTGGAATGATTTTTGGCCGTGGCACCAGTGGCGGCCTGATCAACCGAGTGACCAAGCAGGCCAACTGGGTGGATGGCAACGAGCTAGGCGTGAGCTACGGCTCTTGGGATAACCGCCGCATCACCGGCGATTTCAATCAGGCGGTCAATGAGCGGGTGGCACTGCGGCTGACCACGCTGTATGAAGATTCCAACAGTTTTCGCGACTATGACGAAGTTCAGCGTTGGGCGCTCAATCCGACCGCGAGCTTTGCGCTTAGCGACGCCACTCTCGTCGAAGCCGGCTATGAGCACTACGAGGACGAACGCACCGTCGACCGCGGCCTGCCATCCTACACCAAGCCCGGACATAGCCGCGGCAAGCCGCTGGACGTAAACGATTCGACTTTTTTTGGTAGCCCAGACGACAATTATTCGACCGCTAAGGTGGATGCGCTGAGCAATCGCATCACCCATCAATTCGACAATGGTGTAACCCTAGTCAACCAAACGCGCTGGGCCCAGTACGACAAGTTCTACAAGAACGTCTATCCGTCTTCGTCTTACAACGCTAGCACCAATAAAGTCAGCCTTGCTGCGTACAACAACAGCACCGATCGCACCAATTTGTTCAACCAGACCGACTTGACTATTAAAGGTAATGTGCTCGGTTTCGATCACACCTTGCTGGTTGGCACCGAACTGAGCCGTCAGGACACGGAAAACTTCCGTGAAACCGGTTATTTCAATGCGGCCGGCACGCAGAAAAACGCCACTGTTACCCCGCAGAACAGCGTTTACCATGCTCCGGTGTATTTCAAACACGCCAAGACCGACGCCGATAACAAGAGCGTCGCCGATACTGCTGCGCTGTATGTGCAAGATCAGATAGCGTTGAGCGAGCACTGGGAGGCTTTGCTCGGCGTGCGTTATGACAATTTCAAAGTCGATGTGGACGACTACAAGGGCGGTGGCCACGCGAAGGTATCGAGCACCGACGACCTGTTCTCGCCGCGTGCCGGCCTGATCTACAAGCCACTGGACAATCTGTCGTTCTACACCAGCTACTCGCTTTCTTACGTGCCGCGTGCCGGTGAACAGTTGGCTTCGTTGAGCGCCAGCAACCGCTCGCTCGATCCCGAGGAGTTCACCAACCGTGAGATTGGCGCCAAATGGGATATCACTGAGCGTTTTGCCGCGACTGTAGCTGTCTATCAGCTGGATCGCACCAATGTCGCAGTCGCCGATCCGAGCGACCCGACCCGCTCAGTTCTGGTCGATGGCCAGCGCGTTAAAGGCGTTGAACTGGGCCTTACTGGCCAGCTGACTGATGCCTGGCAAGTGAGCGGAGGTTATGCCTACCAGAACAGTGAACTTCAGACTCCTGAATTCGATGGCAACGAAATCGCCCAAGTGCCGCAAGACTCCTTCTCGCTGTGGAACCGCTACGACTTCAGCCCGCAGTGGGGCGCAGGGCTAGGGGTGGTCTATCAGACGGACGTATTCGCCGCGTCGGATAACAAGGTGGTGCTGCCGAGCTTCACCCGCGTTGATGCAGCGGTTTACTACACCGTCAGCCCGCAGTTGAGTCTGCAGCTGAACGTGGAAAACCTGCTGGAAGAGGAGTACTACGCCTCGGCGCACAACAACAACAACATCACCCCGGGCGCACCGCTGACGCTGGGAGTGAGCGCTAACGTGTCCTTCTAAGCAACGCATGCTCGTTTGCATGTGCTGCTCAGGCGCTACTTGGCAGAAGGCCGTCCCAATGGGCGGCCTTCTGCTGTCTGCGTTAGGCAGGTAATCCAAGATTTTCAGATTGGCGCAAGGCCGGTGCTTGGATGCACGTTTGCTCCGGGGCTTCTGGCTAGCGTTAACGGTTGTCTCTGCGTGTGGCTCGCTCCTACCGATGGCGCGCTTTAACCGTTAGCTAAGTTCGCAATACCAAGTGTTCAGAGCGTTTTTATTAGGCGCACACAGAAAGTCGAGGTGAGCATCGGGTGAAAAAAATACTATTTACGTTGCACTGGCTGCTGGGCATCAGCGCCGGCTTGGTGCTGATGTTGATGGGCGTGACTGGCGCGCTGCTGGCCTTTGAGAGTGAGCTGCTGACGGCATTAAATCCGCAGGTGCTGCGCGTAGAGGTGCGCGAGAGCGGCCTACTGGCGCCCGCCGAGCTGGTGGCCAAGGCTGAGTCGGCGGTGGCTAAAAGCGTGGTCGGTTTATGGGTCGATAGCCGCGAGCAGCGGGCCGCGCGGGTGTTCTTTGCCCCATCCGCCGGCGAGCGCCGTGGACCGATGCGCTATTTCGATCCCTACACCGGTGAGCTGCTTGGCCAGCCTCTGGGGCAGGACTTCTTCAGCCTGATGCAGCGGTTGCATCGCTTTCTGGCGCTGGGCGACAGTGGTAAACAAATCACCGCGGCGAGCACCCTGGCATTGGTGTTTTTCTGCCTATCTGGGCTGTACCTGCGCTGGCCTCGACAAGTGTGGAATTGGCGGGTTTGGCTGACGCTCGATTGGGCGAAAAAGGGTCGTACCTTTAACTGGGATTTGCATGCCGTGTTTGGCACTTGGTGCTTGTTGTTTTATCTGTGTGCGGCGCTCACCGGGTTATTTTGGTCGTATGAATGGTATCGCGACGGAGCGACCCGCTTGCTCGGCGATGCACCGGCCGAACGGCGTGTTGCTCGCGTGCAAGCGCCCGTCGGGACTGCGCCAAAGGTTGACTACGAGGCTATTTGGCACAGCCTGCAAACCGCCGCTGGCCCGCAGTTAGTGGCCTGGAATCTGCGGCTGCCGAAAGTGGCGGGCAAATCGGCCACGGTTTTGTATTTACTCAGCGATGCCGAGCATCCCCGCGCACTCAATCAACTAAACCTCGACCCATTTAGCGGGAAAATTAACCGGCAGCAACGCTATGCCGACAAGAGCTTTAGCGCACAGCTATTAGCCAGCGTGTATGCCCTGCATGTTGGCGAATACTTTGGCCTGCCCGGGCGGATTTTAATGGCCTTGGCCAGCGCCGCTTTGCCCGTGTTTGGCATTACCGGCTGGTTGCTGTACTTGGATCGACGGCGTAAAAAGCGCGCGCTACGCAGCGCCAAAAAAGCCGTGACAGGAGTGTCCAGTGACAGCCATTGGCTAATTGGTTTCGCCAGCCAAAGCGGCTTTGCCGAGCAACTGGCTTGGCAAACCGCCGGGCAATTACAGGCCGCCGGGTTTGCCGTACAGGTCAGCCCACTAGCACGCTTGAACGCCGCCATGCTCGCCCAAACCGAACGGGTGCTGTTGGTGGTTAGCACTTTCGGTGATGGCGAGGCGCCCGACAGTGCGCGTGGTTTCGAGCGCAAGCTACTCGGTCAAACTTTGGTTTTGAACCATCTGCGCTTCGCCATGCTAGCGCTAGGTGATCGCCAGTATGCGCAGTTTTGTGGCTTTGCCACGCGGGTTCAGCAGTGGTTGGCTGAGCAGGGTGCGCAAGCCTTGTTTGCCCCGGTGCAGGTCGATAATGGCGATGTAACGGCCATCGCTCACTGGCAGCGGCAACTGTGCGAATTGACCGGTGCGAACTTACCTACAGCGATCGAACCGGCCTTTGCTGGTTGGCAATTGCTCAGTTGTGAGTGTTTGAATCTGCCTAGCAGCGGCCCGCCGACGTATTTAGTGCGGCTGCAACCACCGGCCGGCGCTGACTGGCAGGCCGGGGATGTGTTGCAGGTGTTACCGCAGAATAATCGTGAGCTGGGCGTGCGTGACTATTCGATCGCCTCCGTGCCTAGCGATCGCGTGTTGGAACTATTAGTTCGTCAACAACGCGGCAGTGACGGGGCGCTGGGGCTGGGCTCCGGCTGGCTGACCGCGCAGGCGCAGGCCGGTACTTGGTTGGCGGCGCGGGTGCGCCGCAACAGCAACTTTCATCTGCCGCAGGATGCGCGGCCACTGATTCTGATCGGCAATGGCACCGGCTTGGCCGGCCTGCGCAGCCTGCTCAAGGCGCGTATCGCGGCCGGGCAGACACGCAACTGGTTGCTGTTTGGTGAGCGGCATGCCGCGCACGATTTTTACTGGCGCGACCAGTTACAGGGCTGGTTGGCCAGTGGCGACCTAGCCCGTTTGGACGTGGCGTTTTCTCGCGAACAAACCGGCAAACTGTATGTGCAAGACCGCCTGCGCATGGCTGCCGAGCAGCTGCAACGCTGGGTTACTGAAGGCGCGGCGATCTACGTGTGCGGCAGCCTGCACGGCATGGCCGGCGGCGTCGATGCGCTGCTGCGCGAGGTGCTTGGCAGCGCGCAGGTGGATGCCTTGCAAGACAGCGGGCGTTATCGGCGCGATGTGTATTGATGGGGGCTGCGAAGGCCCGCCGCGTATCGCCTGAACCTAGGGTGGAGAACGCGAAGCTTGTCCACCGGCTCCTGCGGTTGGCGGCTTGGTGAATATGACGCAGTCACTCAGGTAGCTTGAGTGTTTGCTGGCCAAGCTGCGCGTTGACCACCCTACGGGCTAAAACTCCTTGGCCATTTACATCCCACCCTTTGCGCCACGGCCAAGCGGCTTTAAGCTGGGTGACATGAATAGAATCCTATTGAACTGCGACATGGGTGAAAGCTTCGGCGCTTGGCAAATGGGCGACGACGCCCATGCCATGCCGTTAATCGATCAAGCCAATTTAGCCTGCGGTTTTCATGCCGGCGATCCGCTGACCATCCAGCGCAGTGTGGCGTTGGCGGTGCAGCATGGCGTGCAAATCGGCGCGCACCCCAGTTACCCCGACTTGCAGGGTTTCGGTCGCCGGCATTTGCGTTGCTCGGCCGAAGAAGTCACCGCGTTGGTGCTCTATCAGCTCGGCGCGTTGGAGGGTTTTTGCCGGGTGGCCGGTAGTCAGTTGAGTTACGTCAAAGCCCATGGCGCGCTGTATAACGATCTGCTCAGCAGCGACGAATTGCTTGTTGCGGTGCTGCAGGCCTGCGCGCAGTTTCGCCGTGACTTGCCGCTGCTGGTGTTGGCCCGTGGCGATAATGCCCGCGAGCGCCGGCTGGCCGCCGACGCCGGTGTGCCGCTGTTGGTCGAGGCCTTCGCCGATCGTGCTTACCTCGCCGATGGCACTTTAGCGCCGCGCAGCCAGCCCGGCGCGCTGCACGGCGATGGCCAGCAGATTTTCGCCCAAGCCTTGGCGATCGCTCACGGCCAGCCGTTTGCCGCGCTGGATGGCACGCCGCTGCAACTGCGCGCCGACAGCCTGTGTGTGCATGGCGATCACCCGCAGTCGCTGGCGGTGCTGCGCCGCTTACGTGCGGCGCTGGACGCAGACCAATGAACGCTGGCGCATGCCTGCCTAGTTTGGCCGGGTGGCAGACGCCGCGATGATCCGCATCGAGCCGGCCGGGGCCGAGGCCATTTTGTTGGTGTTGGCCGAGCCGCCCAGCGTCGAGTTGTCGTTGCGTATTCATGCGCTGGCCGAGTGTTTGCGCGGGCAATTGGGCGTGCAGTTAATCGACGCGGTGCCGGGGTGGAACAGCCTGCTGCTGCACTACGACGTGCTGCTGTTGAAGCATCAGCAACTGGTGGCGCAACTTACCCCCTTGCTCGACTTGTGGTTGCAGGCGGCGGCGTCGCCCATCGGCAGTGGGCGTTTGCTGGAGTTGCCGCTGTGGTACGCCGGGGCCGATTTAGCTGAGGTGGCGCAAACCTGTGGGCTGAGCGTGGCGCAGGTGATTGAGCTGCACAGCGCGGTCGAGTATCGGGTCGGGGTCATAGGTTTCGCGCCGGGTTTTGCCTACTTAGCGGAGCTGGATGCGCGCTTGGCCTTGCCGCGGCGCGCCACTCCGCGCAGCCGAGTACCGGCCGGCAGCTTGGCGATTGCCGAACGCCAGACCGCCATCTACCCGCAGGCCTCCCCCGGTGGCTGGCATTTGCTGGGCCGTTGCCCGTGGCCGATGTTTGACCTACAGGCGACGCCACCTTGCCGTTTGGCGGTGGGCGACCGGGTGCGCTTTGTGCCCGTTGATCAGGCGCGTTATCTGGCCGAGGGTGGCGAGTTATGACCGGCTTGCAAGTACTTCAGCCCGGTCCGTTAAGCCTGCTGCAAGACGGCGGCCGTGCGGCGTGGCAGCACCTGGGCGTGTCGCCGGCCGGCCCGCTGGATTTACCGGCCGCCGCCTGGGCTAATCGCTTGCTCGGCAACCCATGGGGCACACCCTTGCTGGAAGTGGCGCTAGGAGGACTCCGCGTGCGCAGTCAGGTAGATACCTGGGTGGCGGTGTGCGGCGCGGACATGCCGATTACTCTGGACGGCCAGCCGCGCCCAAATTGGTCGCGTTTTGCGCTGCGCGCCGGGCAGTCACTCAGCCTAGGCTTTGCCCGTCACGGTCAGCGTGGCTACCTGGCGGTGGTCGGTGGTTTTACTGCGCCACTGCAACTGGGCAGCGTCGCTACCCAGCAGCGCGAAGGCCTCGGAGGTTTGCAGGGTGATGGTCGCGCCTTGCAAGTGGGCGACTGCTTGCCCTGTGCGCCGGCACAGTTGCCAGGCGTGGCTAGCGTGCCGTTGCGCTATGTGCCGGACTACCAGCAATTACCCTTGTTGCGGACGATTACCGGCGGCGATGCCCTGAGCTTTAGCGAAGATCAACGGCAAAGCTTCTTTGCCCAGCACTGGCGGCTTAGCCCGCAATCCAACCGCATGGGCGCACGGCTGTGCGGCGCACCGCTGCTGGCGCCCGTTTTACCGGCGCAGCGGCAGTGGTCGCAAGGGGTCAGCAGCGGGGCGATTCAGGTGCCCGGCGACGGTCAGCCGATTATCCTCATGGCCGACCGGCAGAGCATGGGCGGTTACCCCGTGCTGGGCTGGTTGCATCCGCTGGATTTGGGCCGTTTGGCGCAAGTACCGGCGCACCACGAAGTGGCCTTTACCGCCATCAGCCTGAGCGATGCGCAGACGCAGTTGCTCGAGTTTTATCGGTTTTTTCGCGGCTGATAGTTTTTCAACGTATCCGTTATGGTTCACGTTTTTTTGACTTTTAACACGGTGTGTTGCGGCAAAATTGACTCTGTTTACTGACTGTCGTGGCTCTGTTCAGTTGCGATTCAGACTTGCAGGGTAAACTATCCCTGTTTACACGAACGATGGTTGTCAGCCACTCTCGCTGGCCTCTGCGCCAGCCTGCTGGGAGCGGATTAATTTAGGTTTGACTGATTTTTATGCAGAAAACGCTTGGTTGTCACTGGCAGCGCTCGGCTGTTTGGGTCTTGCTGCTGCTGTTGGTCGTGCGCTTGGTGATGATGTGGTACTTGCCACTGACCGACACCACCGAGGCGCGCTATGCGGAAATCGCCCGCAAGATGCTCGAAACGGGAAACTGGGTCACCCCGCTGCATGATTATGACGTGCCGTTTTGGGCCAAGCCGCCGTTGGCCTTTTGGTTGTCCGCCGCCTCCATGGGCGTGTTTGGGGTGAATGAGTGGGTCGCGAGGCTGCCGGCGTTGCTGCTCTCGCTCGGCACGCTGGGGTTGCTGGTGGCGGTGGCTCGGCGCCACAGTGGTCAGCCCATGGCGCTGGCGGCGGCCTTAGTGCTGGCCGGTGGCCTGCTGTTTTTTGGCGCCGCCGGCACTGTGATGACCGATCCGGCCCTGCTGTTTTGCGTCACCCTTAGCCAGCTGGCCTTTTGGCAGGCACTGGTGTTGCGCCAGCGTGTTTGGGGCTATGCGTTCTTTGTCGGGTTGGGCTTTGGCCTGCTTGCCAAGGGGCCGCTGGCTATAGTGCTGACCGGGTTGCCGATTTTCTTCTGGGTGTTGCTGCGCAATCAGTGGAAAAGCCTGTGGTTCAATCTGCCGTGGATTCGCGGCACCCTGCTGATGCTGGCGATTGCCTTGCCGTGGTATCTGCTGGCCGAACAGCGCACCCCAGGGTTTCTCAATTACTTCATCATGGGTGAGCACTTCAGCCGCTTCCTTGACCCCGGCTGGAGTGGTGACAAGTACGGTTTTGCGCATAACACCGCGCACGGCATGATCTGGCTGTTTGCCGGGTTGGCGCTGCTGCCTTGGTCGCTGCTGGCACCGTTCTGGCTGTGGCGCAAACGCGCGCAGTTGCGCGGCCTGGTGCGTGATGAGGACGGCTGGTTGCTCTATCTGCTGCTGTGGAGCCTGATGGCGCTGGGGTTCTTTACCTTGTCCGGCAACATCATTTTCCCCTATTCGCTGCCGATGTTGCCGGGTGCTGCCTTGTTGTTTGCCGAGCTTTGGCAGCGTGGTAGGCAGGCAGATGAGCGCAGTTTTCTGCCGTATTGGGCGTTGTTGGTGGGGGTGCTTTTTGCCCTGTTTATGCTGGTTAATGCCGCGCATCCAGAGCGTTATCTGCGCACGCAAAAGGCCGTGATCGCCGCCTGGGCCGCCGAGCAGCCCGCCGCCGACAGCGTCCTGGTGTACTGGAACAGCCGTCGTGAGTTTTCTGCCGAGTTCTATTCCGGCGGACGGATGCGTACCACGGACGATGCCGAGCAATTAGCGGCTTTGCTCGCTGGGCCGCGCCAAGACTATCTGGTGGTTAGGCAGAAAGACCAAGGGCGGATTTCTACCGAGTTATTCCAGCGTTTTCAACCTGTCGCCACTGTCCAAGTGATGAAAGATCAGATGATTTTGCTGCGCGAGCGAACTGCTGCGCCGCAACTTTTGAGGGAACAGCCATGAAGGAAGCCATAGTTCTGCCGTTTGTCCTCGAGCAGCGCGCCAAGCTGCGTGCGCTTGATCCGCTGGTGAGTTGCATTATCCCAGCATTCAACGAGGCGCAGAACATAGTGCCGATGCTGCAAACCCTGCATCAGTTGCTGACTGCGGCAGGTTACCGGCATGAGTTACTGGTGGTCGATGACGGTAGCCGCGACGACACGGTGCAGCGCGTGCTGACCCAGACCGCCGGGTTGCCGGTGAGTTTGATTCAACTGTCGCGCAATTTCGGTAAAGAAATCGCCCTCACCGCCGGTATCGATCAGGCCCAAGGCGATGTGGCGGTGTTGATTGATGGCGACTTTCAGCATCCGCCGGAGATGGTTCCTGAGTTCCTCCGGCAATGGCGCGCCGGTTACGACATGGTCTACAGCGTGTGGCCCAACCGCGAGCACGAAGGGCCAGGCAAGCGGCTGTTCACCAAATTGTTTTATGCCCTGTTAAACACCGGTTCGCGACATAAAATTCCGGAAAATAGTCAGGATTTTCGCGTCCTCGACCGCTGCATTCTGGATGCCTTGCGGCAGATGCCCGAGCGCAACCGCTTTATGAAGGGCCTGTACAACTGGGTGGGCTTTACCCAGTTGGCGATTGCCACGCAAACCCAAGAGCGGCGTGCCGGCGAGAGCAGCTTTAACTTCGTGCGCCTGCTGGAGTTGGCCTTGACCGGTCTGACCGCATTTTCCAACGTGCCGTTGCGGCTGTGGACCCTGATCGGTGCGGTGATTTCCCTGCTGTCGATCAGTTACGGTGCTTGGGAGCTGATCAACACCCTGCTGTTTGGTAACCCGCAAGACGGTTGGCCAACGCTGGTGGTGGCGGTGACTTTTCTGGGGGGGGTGCAATTACTCTCGGTGGGTATTCTCGGTGAGTACATTGGGCGAATTTTTAATGAGGTGAAGCTGCGCCCGACCTATCTGATCAGCCAGGTGACCCATATGGCGACAGTTGCCAAGGACACCCATGAAGCGTGAGTTGTTGTGGTTTGGGGTGGTCGGCATCAGCGCCCTGTTGGTGCATTTTCTCTTGGTGCTGTTGTTGGTGCCGCTGGGTTTACCGCCGTTGCTGGCCAATGTGCTGGCCTATTTGCTGGCGTTTCAGGTTAGTTATTGGGGCCATCGGCTGAAAACCTTCGACGCCGCGCACCTGCCGCACAGTCAGACCTTGCCACGCTTCTTTGCAGTGGCCAGTTTGAGTTTCTTGCTCAACGAAGGCCTGTATTACCTGTTGCTGCGCTTTACCCCGCTGGATTATCGCCTCGCGCTGTTGATCGTGCTGTTCTGCGTGGCACTGGTGACCTTTGTCTTGAGTCGGCTGTGGGCGTTTTCTGGCAGGCAGGTCGCATGAGCAAACGGCTAACCCTGTGCGCCGATGACTTTGCCCAGTCGCCGGCCATCAGTCAGGGGATCCTGCAGTTGCTGCAGGCCGGACGTTTGTCGGCCACTAGTGTGATGAGCCAGTCGCCATTTTGGCCAGCTTTAGCGCCGGCGCTGCAAGAGTTGCGCGGGCAGGCCGACATTGGTTTGCACTTCAACTTGACCCATCCGTTTACCGCCAGCGCACGGCCGTTGCCCTATTGGTTGCTGCGCAGTCAATTGCGCTGCTTGTCGGTTGACGCGTTGCGTGTGCAGTTCCTCGCGCAAATTGATCGCTTCACTGAACACTTTGGCCAGTTACCGGACTTTATCGACGGTCACCAGCATGTGCATGCCTTGCCGGTGGTGCGCCGCGCGCTGTTTGCAGCGCTCGAGCAGCGCTGGACGGCGGCGGAAAAACCGTATTTGCGCGCGCCAGATAAGCTCGCCCACGCCGGTGATAGCGCGCTCAAAGCACGGGTGCTGCAGGGTTTGTGTCTGGGTTTTAACGCGCAGGCGCAACGCCGTGGTTATCGCACCACGGGTTGGTTTGCCGGGTTGTACTCGCTGCGCGCCGAGGCTGACTTTGCCGCTTTGATGCAGGGCTGGCTCAGCGCCTGTGCCGAGCATAGTCTGTTGATGTGTCATCCAGGGTTGCCTGCAGTCGATCTGCAGGACCCGATCGCTGCGGCGCGCGGGCAGGAATATGCCTACTTGCAGAGCAGTCAATTCGCCGAGGTTTGCCAAGCGGCGAATGTGCAATTGAGCCGCTTCAGTCCCGCCGCCGCGACTTGAACTGCGCCGCTCAATTGGCTGTTTAACCCTGTGTGAGGCGCGCTTTAAACGTGCTGCGGCGCTGCCGCCAGGCGCTACCCAGCAGGATCAATACACCGCCAGCGCTCAGTGCGCCGCCGATCAACTCTTGCTGCATGGGCCCTAAGTGCAGATGCAGGGTGTACTGCCCAGCAGGCGCTTGCAGGGTCAGCAGGCCGGTGGTTTTGTCGGCGTGCAGGGCCAAAGGCTCACCGCTGCTGGATTCGGCCTGCCAGTTGGGGAAGTAATACTGGCGGATGCGTAAGGTGGTCGCTTGCTGCAAGTTAATGTGCAGGGCGATGCTGCGCGGTGACCACTTGGCCACACTGACCTTGCCGCGGGCGCCGTCATAATGCAGCGGGCCGATATTCAGCAGTGAATTGTCTTCATTCTCCGGGTCGGTGGGATTCCAGGCGGTGCTGTACTCGGGCGCGTCGACACCATCGCGCACCGATTGGTCGCGGCTGATAATCCAGCCGGCGTTGTCAAAGGGGTCTAATTTGTGCAGCACGTTGGCGCTGGCCAGGCTGTACAGCAGCAGGCCCGTCACGCTGGCAACCACCAGCAGGCCAATGCGGTCGTGGTATTTCTCCAGGCAATGCAGGCTGTGCAGCATGGCAATCGCGGTGGCGAGATCCAGCACCATGGCAATGCGCCAAGGGAACTGCACCTTCCACAGCACCGGCACAGTCTCCCAGACGCTTTGCGAGTAAGGCGACATTAAGAACCAGGCAATCGCCATCAGTATTAGGCAGGCGAACAACGCGTTGTGCCCCAGCACATGCCGCCAGCGATAGGCATTTAGCCAGCACAAGACGAACATCGCCGAGGTCAGGGCAATCATGCCAAACAGGCGCAGGGCGAAGGCATCGTCTTCGCCTGCATCCAGCGGTTCGCCATGGATGGGGTAAAACCAGCGGTGAAAGTCGAAGACGGCCGACCACAGTTGGTCGGTACGAATGTATTGCTGACTAAAGAGTGCCGGCACCCAATAGATACCGGTTAAGACGAGACCGAGGGCAATGGCGGCGGCAAAGTGCAGGATGAAACGCCAGTGATGCCGGCGCCACGCCAGCGCCAGTAGATAAAATCCCAGCGCAATGGAAAACAGCAGGGTCGAGGGCAGGTGCGTGAGCATCATCAGGCCGTACACCAGCGCCAAACCGGCGATGGCATTTTTACCGTCGATCAGCCGTTCGGTGAAATACAGCGCCAACGGCATCCAGATGTAATTGCTCAGCTCGCCGATGTCTTGCCGTTGCCATAGGTCAATTTCAAAGTGATAGGGCAGCAGCATATAAAAACAGGCGCTGAGCAGGGCCATGCGGGTGCTGAATTTATGTTTGGCAAAGTAATAAAAGCTCATCCCGGAGAGGGCGATCATCAGCCATTCGCCAATCGCTAATTGCACGATTAACTTGCTGCCGGAAAAAATCAGCGCGGGGATCGATAAGATATAAAACGGCAGTGGCGCGTAATAATAAAACACCGGGCTGCCGGCACCGCTGTTCATATCCATTAACCAACGCGGATAAATATCGCCTTGGGCAAGTTGTGCGGAAAAGTTCTTTAGCCAAACCAGGTTGTATTCAATGCTGTGACCGTTCGCCGCACCGTACATCAGCATGGGCGCGCAGGCTGCCGCAGCCAGCAAGGCGATTAACGCATAGGGCCAGAGCGCGCGAAGAAGCATGGACTGGGTCAACGGGCTGAACATTGCGGATTATACCGGTGGCTGTTTTGGCGGGCGCTAATACTAACGTAAACGCTGGCGGACGCCTGCTTGTCGGCGCGGTTTAATAAAATACTCAGCTAACTTATGGACCGGTAAATGTCGTACTCGTTCGCGAAACCGAGCACTCATCAAACGACCGCTGGTCAGTAACGGTTAAATACCAATAGGTGCCGCGTTAATTAACGCGGCGTGCCTGTTTATTGAACTCGCGATGGGGCCGCACGGACTTGGCTGGGCGGTTGTTTGCTGGCGATTTGCGCCAGTAACGATTGCAGGGCGGCCGTGCAGTCTTGCGCCTGCGGTTGGCCGGCGCGGACCTGGGTGAGGGCGCGATCGATGGCTTTGTCGATGGCTTTCCAGTCGCCGGGATTGCGCGGTTGCAGTTGCTCTTCGGCTTGATCCCAAGCCTTTTCCAAGTCGCGCATCCGCGCTTTGGCCGCGGCTAAGTCACCTTGGCTGACCAAGTTCAGGGCATCGTTGGCGATTAAGGCGTACGCGGATAAGTCACCCAGTTCGCTGCTGGCGATCTGCGGCGCGGCGCTAATCGGGGGGCGAGCGGGCTGGCCAAGCAGCGTCCAGCCTGCAGTGCTGACCAGCACGATGGCCACGGCCAGACCGATAAATAGCCGGCGGCCATGCACTTCGGCACGACTGTGCGGTTGGTTATGGGCGTGGACTGCCAGCCAGATAAAACTGGAGATGAATATCGACGAAAAGGCGCCGCTGAGCAGGCCAATCATCAGTGCCAAGGCAAACATCTGCAGTGGCTCGCAGGCAAACAGGTACAACGCGGCGGCCGCCATTAGCACGGTCAGCACCGTGTACAGCGAGCGGCCCAAGGTTTGGCGAATGCTGCGGTTAACCAAGGCGGTGAGGTTGCGGCGTGGCTCAGGACTGTTGCGCAGGTTCTCGTGAATGCGCGCGAAGATCACAATCTTGTCGTTGAGCGAGTAGCCGATCACCGTGAGGATGGCGGCAATATAGGTGACATCCACCTCAAACTTGCCTAAGGCAAAGATCGCCGAAACCAGCAAGATGTCGAGCACTATGGGTACGCAGGTCGCCAAGGCCATGCGCCAGTTAAAGCGCAGGCTCAGGTACAGGCTGATGCTCAGTAGGGCGAGCAGCATGGCCAGTGCCGCGCGGTTGGCAAAGTCGCGGGCGACGCCGGGATCGGCGGTGTTTTCTTCGTACTCGACCTTGGCGTAGTGCTGCTGAAAGGCGCTGATAATGGCCTTTAATTCGCTGGGTTTGAGCACCTCATCGAAGCGTGCGGCGATATGCGTGCGATTATCGCCGCCGACCGCGAGGGTTGCCGGTACGCTGCCCGCCTCACTGCTGATGCGAGTGGCGGTGTCTTGCTCAATGCTGCGGTCGAGGTCGATATCCAGCGCGGTGCCGGCGGTGAAGTCGATGTCCAGATTCAAACCGTGAGCGCGGTAGTAGAGACTGCCGCTGGCGATAGTCAGCAGCATCAGCAACAGCGCACTGCTGCCCATGCCGGCAAAATTAAAGCGCCGCGACGGATTGGCGGGTTCGGTTTTGGCGCGACCGATCAGCAGGCTGGCCGGCAACCAGTTGCTGTCGGCCAGCCACAAGGCCAGTTGGCGCACTAAGAAGAAGTTTGTGGCAATGCCCAGCGTGATGCTCGCCAGCATGGTCAGTGAAAAGCCTTGGATCGGGCCGATACCGGCGACAAACAAGGCCAGCATGGCCAGCCCGGTGACTAAACTGGCATCGCGAATCGTGCCGAGAGAACCGGCAAAGCCAAGGCGTACGGCCTGCTTGAGGTCGGGGCTGTTGGCCAGTTGCTCGCGGACTCGCTCAAAACAAATAATGCTGGCGTCGGCGGCAATGCCAATGCCGAGCACAAAGGCCACCACTGCCGAGAGGGACAAGGTGGCGTGGGCCGCATTGAACACTATCAACAGCAGCCACAGATAAACCACCGTGGCGAGTGCGGCAAGCAAGCCCAGCCCGCGGTACAGGCCGATCAGTAAGGCAAAGATGCAGGCAATCCCGAGCAGGCCGGCGTTGACGGTTTCGCTGAGCGCGGTGCGGCCGAGTACGCTGCCGACGGTTTGGGTGTACTTTTCGCTGAGTTTGACCGGCAGTCCGACGGGGTTGCCAAGCTGCGAGCGGGACTCGTCGGCGGAGGTTAGGCCGGCCAACTTCAGACGTATGTGATTGGCGCCTTCGAGCTGAATTTGTGGCTCGGACATACCAATGCTGTCGGCGCGTTGGCGCAGGGTATCAATGGTCGCCAAGAGCTCGCTTGGGCTTGGCGGTGCCGCGCCTGGCAACGGCTCAACGAGGTAATAAATTTCATAGCCGCCACGAAACTCCAAGCCAAAACGCACCTGTTCGGCCAGTGGTTTGAGGGTTAGGGCGATTAACCCGCTGAGCAGGCTGAGAAGCAAAACGAGACACAAACGACTGCGTTGCTGGCGGCTCATAGCGATCTACTCATGGGGCGAATGGGCGCCCCGGGCGGGCTCGTCGCAGGGCTGTGCTATTCAGGTGGGGCTTTGCTCATGGCGCCCCAACCGCGCACTCTCCGCGGCTGGGGCGCGGCGCGCTATGGCTTGGCGGTGGCTTGCCGGCAGGCGGCGAACAGGTCGAGCTTGGCGTCGTAGACTTTGCTGTTGACTTGCAGCAAACCGAGCATCGAATGAAACAGGTTGTCGTGGCTCAGGGCTTGCTCGCGGTTAGCGCGCAGGCACTGGCTGTCGAAGCCGAAGCTCTGCTGATAGCCCTTGGAGAACCATGCCAGCATGCCTACATGTTTTTGCTGTTCGGGCGCCATCAGGTATGGAGTGCCGTGCAAGAACAGGTTGTATTCGCCCAGCGATTCGCCGTGGTCGGAGATATACAGCATGCCGCTGTCGACTTTTTCTTGGTTGCGGCGTAGCAGGTCAATCAGCGTTGCCAGCACATGGTCGGTGTAAACAATGGTGTTGTCGTAGGCGTTAACTATCTCTTCGCGCGAGCATTCATTCAGCGTATTGCTGGTGCATACCGGGGTGAACTGCTCGAAGGCCTTGGGGTAACGTTTGAAGTAGTCCGGGCCGTGGCTGCCCATTTGGTGCAGCACCAGCACGGTGTCTTGCTGCAGGTTGTCGATAAGGCTTTGCAGGTTCTTCAGCAGTATTTCGTCATGGCATTCGCCATCGACGCACAGTTGTTGGTCTTTTGCATTACTGACATCGTCTTGGTTAACGCGCTCGCAAGTGCCTTTGCAGCCCGACTGGTTGTCGCGCCAGATGACCTTTAGGCCGCTGTGTTGCAGTACGTCGAGCAAGCCTTCCTGATTCTGTGCAACGGCGTTCTGGAAGTTACGGCGGCCTAAGTTGGAGAACATGCAGGGGACTGATACGGCGGTTTCGGTGCCGCAGGAATAGACGTTGGTGAAGCCTATTAGCCCTTCTTGGCGCTGCAATTGCGGGTTGGTTTCGCGGCCATAGCCGAGCAGACTGAAGTTTTCCGCCCGGGCGCTCTCACCGACCACCAATACCGTTAGCGATTTGCGTGGGTGGGCCTGCCAGTTAGCGGCTTTAGTTGCGTCTTGGCCAAGCGGGGTAAAGGGCTGCTTGGCTGAGGCAAATTGCTCGCGCAAGTAACCTGTCCCGGCATTTACGATATTGCTGGGAATCACCAGTAAACGCAGTTCTTTGTGGTTGCGAAATAACGACGCCAGGCCTTGATAGTTAGCCAGCGCTGCGCCGGCGAGAATGCTCGAACAACCAATAATTACCAGCAGTTTGCGCAGCAGTTCAGCGTGCCAAACCCGGTACTTCAGCGGAGTTTCCCACAGCAGCCAAGTAGGCAGCACGCCAAGCAATAGCAGATAAGCTCCGAGCTTGAACGAGAGCAAGTCGAAGGCTTCGGCCGGGTTGGTCTGCACCACGTTGCGCAGCATGTTCTTGTCGATTATCACCCCGTATTGGCTCATGAAGTAGGCCGCGCCGGCGCCGCTGAATAGCAGCAGGGTGAGAATTGGTTTAAATACCCAGCGAAACGCAATCAAGGTCAGGAGCAAGTTAAACGCGGCCAGTAGCATCAGCGCAAAGGCTCCACGCACGGACCAGCCCTGCCAGTCGCTGCTGGTAACACTGCCAAGGTGTTGCCACATGCCAGGGTTATAGCACAGCAAAAACAGCATGCTGACTAAGAGGGTTAGCGCCTCTGGGCGCTGCGCGCGGATTTTTAACATGGGAACTCTGCTGAATAACGCACTAAAGGCACTGCGGCGGATTTGCACCCGGCCAGCTTTAGTGGTGCAAATTAACCAAGCGGGTATCAATGCTTTGTCAGGCAGAGGTGAAAAATACGTTTAGCGTGCGGCTTTCAGCGACGCGGTCGAGGTAGGCCGCGCCGTTACTTCAGAGGGTTGCACCCGCGTTTAGCGGGTACCAGTTAGGGCATTTGCACTTCAATTACGCCGTCGGCATTCACGTTGACTTGGCTGCTGCCGGCTTCTATTTCAGGCGCTGGCGCGGATTTGGCCATTGACGAATAGCTGTCCATTTCCATGCGCATCGGCTGTGGGCGGTGGAAACCGCCGCCGTTTAAACTCAGGCTAACCAGCTTGTAGCTCTTGCCACCAAGGGCGGTGGTGGCCAGTTGGGCGCGGGCCTTGAAGGCGTTGACGGCGTCTTGCAGCAAGGCTTCTTCGGTTTTCTTCTGGGTCGGGCTGGCCACGCTGAAGCTCATTTCGCCCATTTTCAATTGCTGCAACAACTCGCCGGTGAGTTTTGACAGGGTGGCGAAGTCGGCGCTCTCCAGGCGTATCTCGGCGCGCTCACGCCAAGCGCTAATGCGCTGTTTGTCGTCATACACGGGGTAACTATTGCGGCTGCCCAAGCTAATGGTCACCCCAGTGCTTTTGCGTGCTTGTTGCAGCGCCTCGTTGATGCTGCTGGTGATGCCGGCGGCGAGCTTGGCCGGGTCTTTATCTTGCGCTTCGCTGTACAGAGTCACCTGCATCAGGTCGTGGGCCACCGTTTGGCTGACCTCGGTGCGCAGGGCTATTTGGTTGTAACGCGCCTCGTCGGCGCTCGCCACGCTGCTGAGGGCGGTCAGCCCCAAACTGACGGCGGCGGCTATACGGGTGCTAGGTAACATGCGAACTCCTTGTGCGGTACGGCGGATAGAGGATCAATGGGTGCCTGCTCAGCAGGTGCCTGCACGCTGCACCCAGTAAAGCTTACCCAGCTCTGACCAGCGAGTTACACGCGGGTTCCGTTGTTGGGTAAACAGTCAGTTTGCTGGCTAGCCTGCGGCGGGTTGCCGCACTTGGCTGGTGGCGGGCGCTGGGCTGGTTATACTCGCCAGCTTATGCCGCGCCGCATTTTTGGAGAGCCCATGTACGGCCCCACGCAGTTGTTGTCAGCCAGTCGGCAAAACCTTTGGCGTTTGACCCTGATTCGGGTCTTGGTGCTGGCCGCGCAAGCCGGTTCGGTCGGTTTTGCTTACCTGTCGGATTTGCTGCCGCTGCCGTGGCTAGCGTTGAGCATTACCTTGGCTATATCGGCCGCTTTTTGCGCGCTGACCGCGCTGCGTGCGCAAGGTCCATGGCCGGTTACCGAGCAGGAATATGCGCTGCAACTGGCCGGCGACTTAATCATCCACAGCGTGTTGCTGTACTACGCGGGCGGCTCGACCAACCCGTTCGTGTCTTATTACCTAGTGCCGCTGACGATTGCCGCAGCGACCTTGCCGTGGCTGTATTCCATGGCCTTGAGTGGCTTGGCGCTCAGCGGCTACACCGGCCTGCTGATTTGGTATCACCCGCTGGCGCTGCATGGGGTTGAGCATGAGGCGATGCTGATCAGCTTGCACCTGTTTGGCATGTGGTTGAACTTTGCCCTGTCGGCGGCTTTTATCACCTTCTTTGTGGTGAAGATGGCCGGCGCCCTGCGCAGCCAAGACCGCTTGCAAGCCGAGCGCCGCGAAGAGGGCATGCGCGACCAGCAGTTACTGGCCGTGGCCACCCAAGCCGCCGGTGCCGCCCATGAGTTAGGCACGCCCTTGTCGACCATGAGTGTGCTGATTAAAGAACTCCGGCAAGAACACCCCGACCCCATGCTGCAAGAGGATTTGGCGGTGCTGCAAGAGCAGGTCAAGCTCTGCAAGGAGAGCCTGCAGCAGTTGGTGCGCGCCGCCGAGGCTGATCGCCGCCAAGCGCTGCAGGAGCAAACCGCCCGCGAGTGGCTGGAGTCGGTGCTGCGGCGTTGGCACTTGATGCGCCCGGAGGCCAGTTATCGTTTTCAAATTATCGGTGTGGGGGCCACACCACGGCTGATGCCGCCGACCGACCTGACGCAGTCGCTGCTGAACTTGCTCAATAATGCCGCCGATGCCTGCCCGGATAAGCTCGACATCCAGCTCGATTGGGACGCCCAGTGGATCACCTTCAGCATCCGCGACCACGGCGTCGGCGTGCCGCTGGCGATTGCCGAGCAACTGGGCCGACCGTTTTTTACCACCAAGGGTAAGGGCTTTGGTCTGGGCTTATTTTTAAGTCAGGCCAGCGTCACCCGCGCCGGTGGCTCGGTAAAACTGTATAACCATGAAGAGGGCGGCACCCTGACTGAACTGCGACTGCCGCGCGTGATTGGTGCTGGCCTTGGGCCTATTTGATGGCGTTGCTATCCGCCGGCAGAGGTTCATTTCACTAATACGCTCCTGCATAACCGGTGCTGACCGCTACCTAAGGTTGTAGGTGCTAATTGCGCCACAGCCGTTTTGATTGACGAGGAACACCATGAGCGACGAAGCACCCATCGACAGCCAAGCCCCAGGCCTTGAAGAAGAGCTGCCGCACCTGCTGTTGGTCGACGATGACGAGACCTTTACCCGGGTGATGGCACGCGCCATGACCCGTCGCGGGTTTCGCGTTAGCACCGCCAACTCAGCCGACAGTGGCTTGGCCTTGGCCAGCGCTGACCTGCCCGATTACGCGGTGCTCGACCTGAAAATGGACGGGGATTCCGGCTTGGTGCTGCTGCCCAAGTTGCATGAACTCGATCCCGAAATGCGCGTACTGATACTGACTGGCTATTCGAGCATTGCCACGGCGGTCGAGGCGATTAAACGCGGCGCCTGCAACTACCTGTGCAAACCCGCCGATGCCGACGATGTGCTGGCCGCGCTGCTCACCGAGCATGTCGATCTAGACAGCCTAGTGCCGGAAAACCCAATGTCGGTGGACCGTTTGCAGTGGGAGCATATTCAGCGGATTCTCGCCGAACACGCCGGCAATATCTCCGCTACCGCCCGAGCCTTGGGTATGCACAGACGCACCCTGCAACGTAAATTGCAAAAGCGCCCGGTGCGCCGTTAAAGTCCCATGCTCGACACGCTGTACGGCGGATGTCCAGCGAACGGGTGGACGTACGGTGGATGTCCGGCGAACGGGTTGATGTGGGGTTGATGTGGGGTGGATGTAGGGTGGATTCAGGAGCGCAGCGAACAATCCACCACTCGCAGCGAACAATCCACCATTGCTAGCCGATGCGCCACCACTCGCAGTAAACAATCCACCACTCACAGCCAGCACGCCGCCAGCCAATGCCCAATACCGCCCACAAACTGCCTAGCCCTTCACCCTCACAGCGAGCCGTATTAATGAGCAACAACGCCCAGTATTCAGGCATTAACGACCCCGCCGGCAGCGGCTTTTTTGTCCGGGTCTGGCAGCTGACTTCGGCCTACTGGCGCAGCGAAGACAAGCGCATGGCGTGGCTGTTGCTGGTCGTGGTGGTGGCTTTGTCGTTGGTCGGCGTGGGCTTTGCGGTGGCCTTTAACAATTGGTACCGCGAGTTCTACAACGCCCTGCAGAACAAAGACCTGGCCGCCTTTACCCGGCTGATGTGGTATTTCGCCGGGCTGGCGACGGTGGCGATTTTAATCGCGGTGTATCGCCTGTACCTGACCCAAATGCTGACCATTCGCTGGCGGCGCTGGCTCACCGAGCAACATTTTGCCGCCTGGCTGCGCGACCGCAATTACTACCAGCTCGAACATGGCGGCAGCACCGATAACCCCGATCAGCGGATGAGCGAAGATTTAAACAGCTTCACCGACAGCACCCTCAACTTGGGCTTGGGGCTGATCAAGAACGTGGTCAGCTTGGTGTCCTTCTCGGTAATTTTGTGGGGCGTATCGGGCAGTATCGAACTGTTTGGTATCGAGATTCCCGGCTATATGTTTTGGTCGTCCTTGTTGTACGCCATGCTCGGCAGTTGGTTGGTGCATCTGGTGGCGCGGCGTTTGATCGGCCTGAACAATCGCCAGCAACGTTTCGAGGCCGACCTACGTTTTGGTTTGGTACGCGTGCGGGAAAATGCCGAGAGTATTGCCCTGTACCAAGGCGAGGCGAACGAGCAGGCACGGCTGATGAGTCGCTTCGAGCAGGTGTGGAGTAACTTCTGGGAGCTGATGCGGGTGCAAAAGCGCCTGACATTTTTTAGCGCCGGCTATTCGCAAGTGGCCACCATTTTTCCGTTTATTGTGTCGGCACCACGGTATTTTTCGGGGCAAATTCAGCTGGGCGATGTGATGCAAATCAGCTCGGCGTTTGGTCAGGTGCAAGACAGCATGAGTTGGTTTATCGACTCCTACGCCAGCCTCGCCAATTGGCGCGCCACCACCGACCGGTTGCTGAGTTTTCGTCAAGCCTTGGTCGAGGGTCAGGCCCGTCAGGCGTCCCCAGCCATCGCCCGCTTGCCGGCGACGGACGATCTGCAATTACAGGACTTAAGCCTGAGTTTGGCCGATGGCCGCCGCTTGCTGGAAGCCAGCAGTTTGCGTATTGCCGCCGGTGAGCGGGTGTTGGTCAGCGGCGCTTCCGGTTGCGGCAAGAGCACCTTGCTGCGTGCCTTGAGTGGGCTGTGGCCTTACGGCAGCGGCGCCCTGAGTTTGCCCGCGCACAGCTTGTTTGTGCCGCAAAAGCCCTACCTGCCGATTGGCACCTTACGCGCCGCGTTGAACTATCCACATGCCGCCGACAGCCATTCGGACCAACGTTTAGCCAAGGTCTTGCTCGATTGCCGACTGCCGCATCTGGTCGCGGTGCTCGACCAAGAACAGCATTGGCAGCACCTGTTGTCGCCGGGTGAACAGCAGCGTTTGGCCATTGCCCGAGTGTTGCTGGTGGCGCCGCGCTGGTTGTTCCTCGATGAGGCCACCTCGGCGCTGGACGAAACCGATGAGGCCACGCTCTACCAGTTATTGGTCGAGCAATTGCCGCACGCCGGCATCGTTAGCATTGGCCACCGGGCTAGCCTGCAGCGCTTCCATACTCGCCAAGTGCGTATCGAGCAGCAGCAGTTGCAGTGCAGCGAGGTGCTGCAGCCGGCTTGATTAGCCTTGCAGGCGCCCGCGGGTGATCCACATGGAGGTGGGTTATCCAGCACGTCATGAGCTGGCACTGCTGCCTGGCGAGCTGCTAGCCAAGCGTGTTGAGGCGCTGGCAATGGGTTTGTCTTGCTAGTCGGGCAGATAATCCAGCAGCCGTGGTTGTGCTCGGTGGGCGACATCGCCTCGGCTAGTTTTGGCGCTCGGGCGCTTGTTCGGGCGCTAGCCTACACTTGAGCGACTAGGGTCTATTCCTCGAGAGATGCCAATTGTCCAAACAAAGCCTTCAGACCATTCAGGCCAGCGTTGCCTCCGCTTTGTTGAGCGCGACGATCATCTCTCTGCCACTCGGCGTGCTGCTCTATCTGCTGGCTGGCGAATGGCTACGTGCGCAAAGAGCTTTCTGGGCCGCACTGGTTCTGTTGCCCTTGGCTTTTGTGCTGCGCCGTTATCTGCATCGCGGCTATGTGCGCCAAGTGTTGCTGGTTATGAGCCTGCTAGTTTGGGCCTGTATGACTCTGCAACTGTTTACCGCGGGCACCATCGTCAATCCACTGCTGCCTATTTTGATTGGCTGCTCGGCAATCGGTGCGCTGGCTCATGATCGGCTGCTCGCGTGGCTAATGCCGTTGCTCTGTGCGGGCAGCATCGTTAGCGTCGGCGTGCTGGAACGCTATGACTTATTGCCGCTTAACCTAGCCCCTAGTGGCTTTTCGTTAATGCTCGGGAGTGTCTTGGCCATTACCTTTTTGTCGCTGCTGACACGTATCAGTAGCCAGCATTTAGCCCATAGCCAGCAGTTGCAATACGACAATAACCAGCGCTTACAACAGTTGAGTGCCCAACTGCAATTGGCTATCGAGGCCGGTAGCATCACCTGTTTTAGTCTCGAACCGGTGAGTCTTAAAGTACAGGTCAGCAGCGATACGGAGGGGTTATTACAGTGCGCTGACGGCGAACAGGCGCTCAGCGTGCTGAGCATTTTTAGCCCTAACGATCGGCAGCGTATCGAGCATGCCTGCAAGCAGGTGCTGGCGGGGGCACCGTTCCCTAACCTGACATGTCAATTACACGCGGGCCCCGCGCAAGGCCGCTGGTTTCGACTGTTTGCCGCCGACAGCCATGCGCAGCCGCCGCGGCTGATTTGTGCGCTGCAAGATATTACCGAGCAAAAGCAGGCGGAGCTGGCCAAAGAGAATTTTACCGCCATGGTCAGCCATGAATTACGTACCCCGCTAACCGCTATGCTCGGGGCGATTCGGCTACTCAAGGGGTTGCATCAGCAGAGCCTGCCCGAGACGGGTCAGGAGCTACTCAATATTGCCGTACGTGGCGGCGAACGACTGGCCAACTTGGTTAACGACATCCTCGATTTCTCTAAACTGCAAGCCGGACACATGCATATTCCGTGTCAGCTACAGGCTCTACAACCGGTCATTGAGCAAGCGCTCGAGAGTGTCCAGCCGTTGTTAGACGCTCGCTCGCAGAGGCTGCAGTTCAGTGGCTGTACCCCCGAACAACAGGCCTATCTCGACAGCTCACGTGCCCAGCAAGTGCTGATTAACTTGCTGGGCAACGCGATCAAGTTCAGCCCAGTGGACAGCCAGCTATGGCTCAGTGTGCACCTTGACAGTGAGCGCGCCCGGCTCAGTTTGCGCGACTCCGGGCCTGGGATTGCTGAAGCGTTCCAGCCGCAGCTGTTTGAGCCCTTTACCCAAGCGGATATGAGTAATACCCGTGACCATGACAGCACGGGGCTTGGCCTCGCGATTAGCCGCCAACTGATGCGGCAAATGGGTGGCGAGTTGAGCTGCAGCAGCCCAGCCGGTGCCGGCGCGACTTTTCATGCGGATTTCTTACTGCAAGCACCGCGCACTCTCAGCGAGTAAACAACGCCTGCATTTACGGCAAAAACTCCACCTGCAGGGCGCGGCTGTGGCTGCGGCCTTGGTCGTCGCTGACCTTGAGCTGGTATTTGCCGGCGTTGCCCGGGCGCCAGTTGAGCGCGCTTTGTGGGCTGCTCTGGCCGAGTAGGGTCTGCC
>JAIETJ010000073.1 GCA_019745275.1 Pseudomonadaceae bacterium
AAATACCAGGCCTTGACCTTCTGACAACTCAACGTGGTCGTTGTGGTAGCCCTTGCCGGCTGACGCCCGCGCGGTGTACTGCGGTATCAATGCATATTCCTTTTTGCTTGGAGATCCATTTTCGTCCGGGCCATGAGTTCGGACTGCCAGCATCTCGCCAGCGCCCTCCGACAACCACAAAGGGTCAACCCCGCACTCTATTGCAACGCGCACAAGGTGGCCGCTAGACGAGGTCAGGCCGCGTTCTATTTCCGAAATAGACGCCTGCTTAATACCTATGCGCTCTGCAAGCCGGCCCTGGGTTAGGCCTGCATGGGTGCGCGCTGCTTTAAAACGATCTTTTAAGTCCATGGCGACAAGGGTAAAGGACAGCCTTTGCCCTTGCAAAAAGGTGTTCCTTTCATCTAGCATACAGGCATACCTTTATTCAGGTGGAAGCCATGAAGCCCAATTTTGAAAATCTGGTCGCATTTTTCGGCTCGCAAAATGAGACAGCGCTGGCCCTTGGCGTAAAGCAAGGCTCAGTCAGCGGATGGGTGCGCGGCATACATGGCTGCACCGCAGAAGTCGCTATGCGCGCAGAAATAATCACGAAGGGCGCGATCAAAGCCCGCGACCTTCGTCCAAGCATCCCGCACCAAGCGGCATAGCAATTCTCCATTTACACCCGCCACAAGACTGCTTGAGGACATTACAGATGACCAAGGAAGAAAGAGCACGCAAGAACGCCGCGACAATCTTGAACGGCATGCACAGCTTCGGTCAGTCGCACTTGGCCAAGGAGTTGGATGTAAGCGAGTCGACGGTCAGCAAGTGGAAGCCGAATGGCGACATAGACAGGACTGCAAAGATGCTGGCGGTGCTCGGGCTGAAGGTTGTGCCGGTGACGGCGCAGTGCTTTGACCCCGAGTACGTCGAGCACCTGCGGGCGCTGGCGCAGCTTGGGCTGAAGATTCCGGCGCAAGAGCAAGCGCTGGACTGGGAAGAGTAACGCCTGAATTTCAGGCAAAAAAAAGCCACCGGGCATGGTGGCTGATTCATAAAACTTAACGAGGCTGATTATGCATCACACCACACAAACCAGCAACACCATTACCGCGCCACGTTTTATGAAGCCTGAAAACGTGGCGGCAACAATGAGCGGCACGGAACTGCTTGCGTTGGTAAATGAGGCGCGCAAAGAGTTTGGCGAGGCCGTGATTCGCGCCAATGTGTTTGCAGAGCGCATCAAGGATGAGCTGGACGGGGAGTACTACAAAAGTTTTGTAGTGCAAAATTTGAACAATACGCTGTCAACGGTTTTCGAGTTGACCCGCGACCAATGCATGCTGGTGTCCATGCGCGAATCCAAGGCGGTGCGCCGCAAGGTGGTCGCAAAGCTCAATGCGCTTGACGCGGCAGCACGCAGCATTCCAATGGCGAGCAAGCTGGCTGGTGAAATGGCGATCATGGAGTGCTACACGCGCCTGCTGAAGCCGGCGCCGTCGAGCCAGATCATGATGCTGGCCAAGATCAGCCAGAACAACGGCCTCGACTCCAATTTTCTGCCGGCCTACGCCGTCGATGCCGCTACCGACTCAACTGACGGCAGCTCGATGCCGACCAAGGCGCTGACTGCATTGCTGCGTGATCACGGCATCAAGATGAGCGCCGCAGCCTTTAACGTCCTGCTGGGCGCCGGCGGCTATCTGAAGCGCCTGACTCGCAATAACACCAAGAAGGAGGTCGTCGAGTTCTGGTCTGTGACCGAGCTGGGCCTGCGCTTTGGCAAGAACCTCACCAGCCCGAACAACCCGCGCGAAACCCAGCCGCATTGGTATGTCGATCGGTTTGCTGATTTGGCGCGTGAGGTGGGTGCGTAATGGCCAGGGCACGAAATATCAAGCCGGCGCTATTCAAGAACGAAGTGCTTGGCGTGGCCGACCCTATGCTGACACTACTGTTCGAGGGGTTGTGGCTGCTGTCAGATCGCTCCGGCCGTCTTGAGGATCGCCCGCTACGGATCAAGGGCGAGCTGTTCCCCTACCGCGACGGGCTGAATATGGAGTCGATGCTGGAGTGGCTGGCATTGAATGGCTTCATTGTTCGCTACCAGGTCGATGGCAAGCGCTACATCGAAATCGACAACTTCGTTAAACATCAGAACCCGCACAAGAACGAACCGGAGTCAGAAATCCCTTCTCCGTCAGACACTTGTGCGGCTTCCGATAAAATCGGAACAACTACCGATGGAGTCAGTAGCGCTCCGGCTGATTCTTTGATTCCTGATTCCCTCTCTCTTGATTTTCTGATTCCTGATTCTCTGACTCCTGAAGAAGATCAAAACCACTCTCTCGGCGTGGGCGAGGAAATGCCGGTTTCCGGCGAGCCCCCAGCTGAGCCTGACGAACCAGCGGAGGGCGTGGAACCTGTCGACCCAAAGGCTCCAGTGGAGATGACCCTGGCCTGGATGCCTGACGCCAATCTCCTGAAGACCTACTGCGTGCACTACGGCGTATCGACTGATCTGTTCACCAAAGACGCTGTAGCCCCGTTCACTGCTCACCATGAAACCGGCGGCAGCCTGAACACCCAGGCCAAATGGGTATCGCTGCTGGTGAAATGGGTGAAGGGTGATAAGGACAAGGCGAGCAATGTTCGCCAATTCCCGCAGCGGGAAACCCAATCCCGCCATACCGGGTTTGCTGATCGCGACTACACCGCAGGCCTGACTCAGCGGGAGGACGGCACCTATGCGTTCTAATTCCATCAGCCTGCAAGTGGACGACCTTGAGCGCCGCTTTGGCGTAGTGGCCAAGCAGCTTGCACAGTGCGCAGAGCATGGTGAATTCGCCTCGATCGTGAGCCGCCACAGCGAGAAGCCGAGCGGCTGCCCAGCCTGCGCTGAAATTCGCCAGCGCGAACAAGACCAGGCCGACCAGCTTGCCGTGCACACCAAGAACGCCACTGCCATGCTCCAGCGCAAACTTGGCAGCGCCATGGTGCCCAAGCGCTTTGCCGGCAAGACCTTCGGCCAGTACAGCGCAGTGCTGCCGGCCCAGAAGCGCAACCTGGCCAAGTGCCAATCCTATGCCGATAACTTCTCCGAGCACTCCCAGGCCGGGCGTTGCCTGCTGCTGCTCGGCAAGCCTGGTACCGGCAAGACTCATCTTGCCGCGGCGATCGCGTGGCAGGTGATGCAGTGCACGGCAGCCACAGCCGTTTACCGCACTGTCGGCGGCATCCTGCAGTACATCAAGGGCAGCTACGACAGCAGTGCGGAATATACCGAGGCGGAGGCATTCGCCACCCTAGTTAAGCCATCGCTGCTGATCATCGACGAGGTTGGTGCCACCAAGCCGACCGAATTCGAGCAAGCGACTCTGTTCGCCATCATTAATGGTCGCTACGAAGAGCTGCGCCCGACTGTTGTGATTTCCAACCTAATGCCAGAAGAGTTGCCGGCCGTTCTTGGTGAGCGCTCTGTCGACCGCCTACGTGAGGGTGGCGGTATTGGCCTGGTGTTCGACTGGGCTTCGGCCCGTGCCGAGGTGGGCGCATGAGCAAAGCCTGCTGGTTTGTCTCGACTGATGGCCGCCCGCCATTCGCCATGCTTGGCCGCGTGCTTACGCATACCGAGGCGCTGACTGCTGCGCGGGTTATCTGGCCAAATTCGGAGGTTGCTTGATGACTGCCGTAAAGCCGAAAGCACGCCCCAAGCCTATGCCGGTCTATCTGACGCTGCGCCGGCTGACTGATCCGGCCACCGGAAAGGACGTTGCTGCATTCGTGCCAGCCTCGGACGCTGATCGGTCAATCCTGCGCGAGCGCGACTACAAGCTCAACACCAGGGTGCGCGCCGAGCTAAAACAGCCTCGAAACGAGCGGTTTAACCGGTTAGTGCATGGGCTGGGCAACGTACTGGCCGGCAATCTGGATCGCTTCACCGGCAAGCAGGCTCACGCTGCAGTCAAGGCGCTGCAAACCGAAGCGCTGGTGTATTGCGACGTTGAGGTTTTTGACCTGCCGGGACTTGGTCAGTTGACGCGGCACGTCCCGCAAAGCCTGTCGTTCGACTCGATGGGGGAGGAGGTGTTTCAGGACTTTTGGGCCAAGTGCTGCGCGTATCTGGTGGCGACTGACTGGCCGACGCTGACCGCCGAGCGGCTGACGGAAATGGCTGAATTTGAATCGTTCAAGGAGGTTGCGTGAGTTGCTTTTTCTTCGGCGTGAGCGCTGGTGAGGCGCTTAGCGGCAACCGTGATGCAGCGCTTGTTTTTTTGGTGGCGGGCCTTTTGTGGCTGGCGCTTGATCGGAGGTTCGGGGCATGACGTTTTATCTCTACATGGCCGCCATGACCTACGGGGTGATTATCGGCGTCGATATCGGCGGCGGTCGCCCTGCTCAGGCATTGCCTGCTGCGATATGGGCTGTGCTGTGGCCTATCTGCTGGGCGTGGGTAGCGCTGAAAATTTACAAGCGGCGTAGGTTGGTATGAGCGAAGAGCAAATTGCAGCCGCCATTCTGCTCTACGGCTTCGGCTTTGTCGTGACATTGCTGTCGGTGGACGACGTAACCACCATTGGGCGCAAAGCATCGCTATGGCCGGTGTTCTGGCTGGTGCTGGTAGCTCAGGCCTGCATTGATTTGGACAAGGAGGTGCGCCGGTGAGCAGCCAAACCAAGCTGACCAGGGCCGCCCGCGACCGCGACTGCCAGATCAGGCTGCCCGGCGTATGCAATGGCGACCCGGCCACCACCGTGCTGGCGCATTACCGGCTTTCCGGAACCTGCGGCATGGGAATGAAGCCGCACGACTTGCAAGGTGCCTGGGCCTGCAGCGCATGCCATGACGCTTGTGATGGGCGGGGCGGCAGCGTCAATCGTGATGAGGTGCGACTGGCGCACGCCGAAGGCGTTTTCAGGACACAAGCAATCCTGCTTAAAGAAGGGAAGGTGGCCGCATGATTCCGATACTTGCAGTGGTTTGGTTCTATGCCGTGTATGTGCGGAGCGTGAAGTGAGTTCAGGCGAGGAGTTGTTAGCGCTTCATCTGCGCGCGCATGGCATCACAGTCGAGCGTGAGTACCGGTTTGGCGCTGTCGCTGCTGGAGGGGCTGGTAAGGGCTTGCGCGAACGCCTCAAGGCGGCCGGGCTGAGCGACTGGCGTGCTGACTTCGCTGTGACTGACGCCAGGCTGCTGATCGAGGTCGAGGGCGGCGGCTGGACCAATGGCCGTCACACGCGCGGCAGTGGCTTTGAGGCTGACTTGCATAAGTACGGCGAGGCGCAGCGGCTCGGCTGGACCGTCTACCGCTGTTCGCCTGCAATGGTGAAGTCGGGCAAGGCAATAACGACAGTTTTAAATCTGCTGAAAATCACTGGGGAGTGACTGATGAAAATGCTAATCGTACCGATGTGCTCGGCTGCCGAAAACGTGACCTTTGACGGCGTAACGCAGACGGCTCGAGAGTGGGCTAATCAGCGTGGGCTGTGCTGGGAGACAGCCAAGAAACGCCGACAGCGCGGCGCATCGTGGGATGAAGCGCTAAGGTCGGGACTGAGACGCACCAGCTTTAACGCTTTCATCGGGCAGAAGTTACTCAGCCGGCCAAACGTGCAGCACGCCAGCTAGGTCTGCACCGCGGTTGGCCTTCAGTTCAGCCAGCAGACCGTCGAGCTTTTCAATGGTGGCCTCATTGATAGCGCCGCCAAGGATGGCGCTACTACCGTTTTCAGACACATTAATCACCAGCAGCGCGTCGGTGCCGTGCTGTTCCATTGCATTTGCGGCAAGGTCCATCGCTTCGCTGATGGCCAAAAACTGGTCGTCTGACTGCTTCAAATTGTGCTGGTTCATCGGATGCCCCTCTTTGAGTTGAGGGGGTGACACTCTGTCCCTGCGGCAAGAGTCGCAACTGTTGATCGGCAGCATGCAGGGACATAGCGTTTGGTCACTACGATTAGCCGCACGGAATGCCCTGATGGCAGACACGACAATGCAAGTAAGCACACATTTAGCGGACAAGGCCATGAATGCGGCCAGCTACGGTGGTGCGGCAGTATCCGTTGCGTCTGGTCTGACGCTGACTGAGTGGGGCGTAATTGCCGGTATCGTCACGGCCATAGTTACGCTGATGGCAAACCTTTTCTACCAGTGGCGCAAGGATCGGCGCGAGCATGAGCTTTACAGGATAGAGCTTGAATTGCGCCGCTCAGATGCCCGCTATGCGATGACCAGTATTTGCGAAGCGAAGGTGAGCGACTAATGCGGCGCTCTTACCTGTCTGCTGCCGTTATGGCCTTGGTGCTGGCCGGTGCTTCGGCGCCAGTGATCATGGACCAGTACCTGCTTGAGAAAGAAAGCAGCGGCGTGACCCCGCTCAAGGCCTACCAGGACGGTGCCCGGGTGTGGACTGTCTGCGACGGCAAGACCGAGGGGGTGACCCGCTCCACGGTAATGACCAAAGCCGACTGCGATGCCTGGCGCAAGACCGAGATCGGCCAGCGCCTGCAGCACGTCCACTCGATCATAAAAGTGCCAATGACTGAGCCCGCCTGGGCTGGCGTCGGTAGCTGGTGCTTCAACGTCGGCAATGCTGGGTGCGCGAAGGCCACCACTGTGAAACTGATCAATCAGGGCCAGCAGGCCGCCGGCTGCAAAGCAATCCTGCGCTGGCGCTTCATTACCCGTGACGGCAAAAAGGTCGATTGCTCCACTGATCAACCCTACTGCACCGGTTTGTGGGACCGGCGAAACGGTGAAGCGGAGCTGTGCACGTTATGACAATCGACCCCGTGCGCTGGATCGCCCTGCTGCTGGTTGCTGCGCTATGCACGGCGACCGGCTGGCAGATCCGCGACTGGAAGGCCGGCAGCGATGAGGCCGCCCGACTGGAGCGCAAAGCTGAGTCCGAGACCCTGGCCAGAGAGCTGATTGCAGGCGTGGCCAAGCGAACGCTTACCGCCATCGACGGCATCAAGGTGGTCAACACCACCATCTATCAGAAGACTCGCCATGAAATCACGCGCGACCCTGTTTACGTTGATTGCCGCATCCCTGCTGACGGCATGCAGCTCATTAACGCAGCACGATCCGGTATTGATCGACCAGTCCCTGCTACGCCAGTGCCCTGATCTGCCGCAAGTGCAAGCAGCCGATGACGGTACCGCCGCCATGGGTGAGTTGGTTCTGGCTGATGTGGCCAGTTCCGGGCAGTACCTAGAGTGCCAGCAGCTCCATCAAGGCCTGATTGAAGCAATCAACCGCAAGTAACTGACAAGGGGCCAACCATGTCGACACCAGCACAAAAGCCGCCCACGCAGCGCATGGTCGTGGCCGGCATCAATGACGGCCGCATGATGGGTGAGGGCAGCAGCCCCGACACCGCAGGCGAACTAACCACTGCCCAGCGCGACATTAACCGCGCCTGTGTGCGCTTGACCGGGATTACCGGCAGCGTTAGGCGCGCTAAAGGCAGTGGCACGGTCACAATCAACAGTGATGTGACGCTTGCGCAGCTCCAGGCTATCTGCACGCTGATGGAACTGACCGGGTTGGAGATAAGTCATGGACAGCTTTAGTGCGTGGGATGCGAGCCTTATAGCGCTGATGGCGTTAGTCGCTATCGCGTCGTTTATGTCGATCCTGAGTGGCCAACGACAACTGAAACGTGACTTGCGATGGCTGCGCGAACAAGAGCCAAGGGTTGTCCAGCGTGATTTCGAGGCCGAGGCTGGCGACGAAGGTCAAAGATGGCCGCAGATTGATATTGGCACGGATGACGGCGAGGGCTTTGACATAAACCTACAGCTATACGGGCAGCTTCGGACTACGGCAAGAGCGGATATAGTGGCCGCGATCAATCAATGGGTGGCGGCGACAAGGCACGTTGAAAGCAGCCATATGCTCTATCAGTTCACCGCCAGCAATGGCTTGCGGATTGAATGTCGGGTTAAGCGATGACTGTTCCTACCGACTGGGACGCCATCGAATCTCTCTACCGTGCTGGGCAGGTATCTAACCGGGTACTGGCCGAGAAGTACGGCGTCAGCGAGGGGGCGATCCGCAAAAAGGCAAAAGCTCAGGGGTGGGTAAAAGACCTGTCGGATCAGGTGCGCCAAGCGGTACGCAGTGAGCTGGTACGCACCGAGGTACGCACCTCTCACGCAGGGGATCGGGAAATCATCGAAGTGGCCGCCGCTACTGGCGCTCAGGTGGTACGCACCCACCGCAAAGACATACGCAGCGCGGCCGATTTAGTGGGTCTGATGCTGCAGCAGCTCACCGAGGCGGTAATTGATCGGGAGTCCATCGAGAACACGATCGAAGCTGAAACGGCTGACGATGAGACTGGCCATCGCCGGGCCAAGATGATGCGCGCGGTTAGCTTGGGCGGTCATGCTGCAATCATGCGCGACCTGTCCACTGCAGCTAAGAACCTGGTGAGTCTTGAGCGTCAGGCATACAACCTGGACGAAACCAGCGCCGAGGAAAGTTACGAGGATCGGCTGGCGCGGCTGATGGGTGGCTAAAGGCTTGCGTCGGCAGCTAAGGGACATAGTGTCTGGCGTTGCGACAACAACAACCAATCTAAGGGGATGCAGATGATGGGTATGAAACGTTATTTGGCCTGTATGGCCATTGGCTTGCTGGCAGTGTGCAGCGTGGCAACCGCCGATGAGTATGTGCCGCTTGCTTTGCCGTTGACCTCGGCGCACGCCCAGGCTGTAGATCAGGCGCATGCCGGCTATGCCTTGGTGTCTGCTGTGACGGCAGCGGTAAGTGCGCAGCCAGGTGAGTCTGAAGGCACGGTGGCGGCGAATACTTGGCGAATGCGCAGCGATATGCGTGTTGCGGGTGCTGGCATGGTACTGAAGTCGGTCGATGCCTCGGGCGTAGGTGCGCCGAATTACACGGCAGGCAGTCGACAGCTGCCTTCCTAACGCCTGAACGCTAAGAAAAACCCGCCATTGTGCGGGTTTTTTTGTGCCTGATTGCCGGCGCCCATGCAGGGACATAGCGTCACCCCGTCATCATTAGCGGGGCATCGGCATTGATTAAGTGGAGCGCAGAGCGCCAAGGTCATCATATCTGCATGCAGGCCGAGTTGTGGGTTGACGGCTGCAGGGTGGTCGGCATCCAGCGGCTATTTACAGAGCCGCAACTGGCTGCCGAGATTGAAGCTGTCGGCAAAGGGATGATGGCCACGCAGCGGCGACTGGCCGGCGAAGAAGATTGGCCGCTGCCAGTCGCCCAGGCCGGCGCAATGATCCCGCCGCCCGGTGAGGGCTGCGAAGCGTGTCAGTAGCAGACCAGCAGCTTGCGCGTCTGCTCACGGACGATGAGTTTTATTGCGCCCGCAACCTGAAGATCCGCACCAAGGAGGGCAAGATCATGCCCTTTGTGTGGAACGACGCGCAGCGCTTACTGCATGAGAAGCTGGAGGAGCAGCTATCACTGCGCGGGTGGATACGCGCCATCGTCCTCAAGGGTCGGCAGCAGGGCGCGAGCACCTACGTTTCAGCACGCTTTTACAAGCGCACAAGCATGGGCTTCGGTAAGCGAACCATGATCTTGACGCACCTGGACGCGGCCACGACAACGCTGTTCGGCATGGTCAAGACGTACTACGAGCTGAGCTCTGACGTTTTGCGGCCGTCGATTAAGGCTAACTCCGGCACCGAGCTGTCTTTCAGCAAGCTGCGCAGCGGCTACAAGGTGGCCACGGCCGGCTCCAAGAACGCAGGCCGCTCCGACACTGTGCAGTACATGCACGGCTCCGAGGTCGCTTTCTGGCCGAACGCCGAGCAGATCATGGCGGGCCTCGGGCAGACCGTGCCGATGATCGAAGGCAGTGAAATGATATTGGAGTCAACCGCGAACGGGCTTAACAACCTGTTTCGCCGGCTGTGGGTGTTGGCCACGGCCGGTAAGGGCGACTTCATGCCGATCTTTATCCCGTGGCTTGTGCAGCGCGAGTACCAGCGTGTGGTCCCGCCAGGCTTTGAGCTGAGCGCTGAAGATGCTGAGTACATGGAAGCCTACGACGCCACGCTGGAGCAGATGGCGTGGCGCCGAGCGAAGATCGACACCGAGTTTGCCGGCGACGAGGGCTGGTTCGACCAGGAATATCCCGCGACCCCCGACCTAGCCTTTCAAAAGGTCGGCCACAAGCCACTGATCAGCACGCAAAAAGTATCACTGGCGCGCAAACGCAAGATTGAACACCTGGAGCGCATCGGCGCGCACGTTGTCGGCCTCGACCCGGCGCGCGGTGGCGACGTTTCGACCTTCATCCACCGGCAAGGTCGTGTTGCCTGGGGCATTAAGCGCCTCGATGTGGACGACACCATGCTCGTAGCCGGCACTGCCGCCCGCATGCTGCAAGACGATCCGACCATTCGCATGATGTTTATCGACATTGGCGGGCTCGGCGCGGGCGTTTATGACCGGCTGTGCGAGCTGGGTTATAGCCGCCGCGTTACTGCCGTCAACTTTGGATCTGCAGCTACCGATCAGCGCCGCTATTTCAATAAGCGCGCAGAAATGTGGGGCGAAATGAAGGATTGGGTGCATGACGAATGCACACCATGCCTGCCCGACGACGACTTGCTGCACGGCGACTTAACGTCAGTCAGCGGCACGCTCTACAGCAGCAACGGCCAGCTCAAGCTGGAGCCGAAAGAGAAGGTCAAGAAAGAACTTGGTCGCTCACCCGACGATGGCGATGCGCTGGCGTTGACCTTCGCCGAGCCGGTGGCTGCAGACGACACCTTTACCGAAGAGTGGCGCAAGAAGCTCTTGCGTAAACGATCACGCAAGACAGCGATGGGATCATAAGCATGGATCAGTCAGCAAAGGCGAACTGGGCGCGGTACGAGTACGGCAAACGCCGTGGCCACTTGGCTTACACCGAGTCGGCGCACATCAACGAAGGCATGTACCTGGGCGGCGGTCGCCAGTGGACCGATGAAGATCGGGAGGTGCTGGCCGAGGCTGGCCGCCCGGCGCTGGAGTTCAACCAGATTCGCCCGAAGATCAACACGGCGCTTGGCTACCAGATCGCTAACCGCATGGACATTAGTTTTAAGCCGAGCAAGGGCGGCGCCGTACAGGAGATTGCCAGCACGCTGTCCAAGGTGGTGATGCAAATTGCGGCCAACAACGACCTGCATTGGCTGGAGTCGCAAGTGTTTGCCGATGGCCTGATCCAGCAGCGCGGTTTCTATGAGGTGTACATCAGCTACGCCGATACGCTCATGGGCGAGGTCAAGATCACCACGCTTGACCCGATGGACGTGATACCCGACCCCGACGCCAAGAGCTACAACCCGGACGACTGGGGCGACGTAATTATTACTAAATGGCTCACGCTGGATGAAATCGAGGCCATGTACGGCACCAAGGCTCGGTCAAAGGTGGAGGGCGATAAGCGTCACGGCACCGAAGACTTTGGCTATGCCGACAGCGAAACCGAGCGCGCCAAGTTTGGCGACCATCAAAACGGCGGGCAGGATGAAGTCGGCGGCAGTGAAACGCAGGCGGACGGCTCGGTGCGCGTGCGGGTGATCGACCGCCAGTATTGGCAGATGACCCAGGCCGATGTGCTGATTAGCCAGACCGGCGACATTCGCATCATCGAAGGCATGCCGCAGGCGCGCATCGACGCCATGCTGGCCGAGGGCGCTATCCAGCAGAAGCGCCGGATGCGCCGCGTTAAGTGGGTGATTAGTACCGAGTGCGTGGAGTTGTTCAATGACTGGTCGCCGTTCCAGCACTTCACGCCCGTGCCGTTCTTCCCCTGCTTTCGCCGTGGGCAAACACGCGGGCTGGTGGATGACGCTATTGGCGCTCAGCAGTTGGTCAACAAAGGGCTGAGCCAGTTCATCCACATCATCAACACCACGGCCAACTCGGGCTGGATTAGCTGGGCAAACTCCATCGAGAACATGGACGAGGAAGAACTGGAGGAGCGCGGCGCCGAAACCGGGCTGAATATCGTGTTAAGCGAGAAAACCCCAGTCGATAAGGTGCCGCAGAAAATCCAGGCGAACCCAGTTCCGCAGGGCTTGGACCGGATTATTGAGAAGGGCCAGCAGTTACTAGAGCAGGCCACCGGAATCAACGAATCAATGCAGGGTGGCGACGGCCGCGAAGTCTCTGGCATCGCCATCCAGGCCAAGCAGCACGCCGCGCAGCAGCAGTTGGCCGTGCCGCTGGATAACCTGGCGCGCACCCGCTCAATGCTCGCCAAACGCATACTTGAATTGGTGCAAATGTACTACGACCAGCCGCGCATCATTCGCATCAGCAAGACCGACGAGCGCGGCCGCGAGGAAACTGAGGAGCTTGGCCTTAACCAGCCAGATCCGGACGATGATGGCAGCGTGCTGAACGACTTAACGCTGGGCGAGTATGACGTGGTGATTGCCGAGGTTCCGCTACAGGTCACGTTTGAGAATGGCCAGTTCTTGCAGATCATGGAAATGATTGGCGCGGGCGCCCCGATCCCGTGGGCGTTCGTGCTGCGCTACTCAAACCTGGCGCAGAAGCAGGAGATCATTGATGCGATCGAACAGCAGAGTAACCAGGCGCCGCCGACTGACGCGCTGACCGAGGCCAAGGTAGCGCTGACGCAGGCGCAGACGACCAAAACCAATAACGAGGCTGTGGCCAAGGCAGTGGAGTCGCTGTACAGCGCCATGCAGGCCGCCGGCGTGATCGCCGCAACCCCGGCTACCGCGCCGCTGGCTGACACGCTGCTCAAATCTGCCGGCTTCCAGGATCAAGACGCCGCGCCGATCGTGCCGGAGGCGCAAGCCGTGCCAGGTATCACCGCGCCAGCAGCCATGCCAGCCAATACCAACCCGCTGACGCCGGCAAATCCCGGCGTAGGCCTTAACGCAGGCATTGAAACGCCAAGCATCGAGGCTCTTTAACTGTCGTGCACAGGGACATAGCGTCACCCACTTAAACCAAACAGCAGGGGCAGGCATGAAGACCGCAGAAGAACTTGAGCAGGAACGACTGGACCTTGAAGCAGAGGATCGTGGCGACGAGGTTGATCCTGACCTGAAAGGCGACGATGACGACGAATTTGACGGCGACGAGCACAAAAACGAGCTGGACGAAGAAGGCGAGCCGGCCGCCAAGCCTGAGAAAAAATCAGGCATGGTGCCGCACGCACGCTTCAACGAAGTCAACGAAGAAGCTAAGTCGAGCCGCCAGCGCGTGCAGGAGCTGGAAGAAGAGTTAGCCCGCGCCAAAGGCGAGAAGCCAGCGCCGGAGAAGGAGCCGGAAAAGCCAGCGCCTGCCGCGTATGACTACGACGCCGCCGAAGATCGCTATGCCGAGGCGCTGCTAGAGGGCGATACGACAGCGGCCAAGGTTATCCGCCGCGAGATTCGCGCCCAGGAAACTGCAGATTCGGAGCAGCGCGGCCGTGATGCCTTTGAGCAGTCCAAGCAGCAGGACGAGCAGGCCCGCGCCACGCAGTCTTTGCAGGCGGTCGCCAAGGATGCCTATGCACGCTTCCCGTTCCTGAACTCAGAAGGCACCGAGCCTGACGCTGACGCCATTGAAATGGTGCTGGCGCTGCGTAATAAGCACATCCGCGACGGTGTGAGTGCTGGCGAGGCGCTGCTGAAGGCGGTGGATAAGATCGGGCCGATGTTTGGCGACGAGAAGCCGGTGAAGTCACCGGTTCGCGAAAGCGTGATTGAACGCAACCTGGAGCGCGACAAGAAGATTCCGCCGCGCGAGCAGGGGCTGGGTGATCGCGGTCGCAACACGGACGTGAGTTCAATGACCGACGAGGAGTTCGACAAGCTTACCGAAAAAGAGCTGCGCGAAATGCGCGGGGATTTCCTCGGTTGACCGCGTAAAAGCAGGGACATATTCATAGCGTCACGTTAGGGCTGCCGGTTGTTTCTACGCATAGGGTAGACGGCGGCCCTGGCTAACACCGCGATCTTGTATCGCTCGCTCACCGAGTCACGGTGTCATCGCCTGCAGGGCGTAAAGCTGCGCAGCGTCCCAGGCACGCAAAGCCTGTTTCCGCTCGGGTGGCGACACATCCACAACACGATTGACCACTTAACTGACTAGGAGACAAGCCAATGGCTGTCACTAACTTTGCACGGCTAACTGCCAAGCAGAAAACAGTTTGGTCGCGGCAAGTGTGGAGCGCTGCCCGCAACCAAATGTTCATCAAGAAATTCCTGGGCACTGGCGACGGCGCCATGATCCAGCGAATCACTGAGCTGACCAAGACCGAGAAAGGCGAGCGTGTGTTGATTCACCTCGTAGCCGATCTGGTTGGCGACGGCGTGATTGGCGACAACATGCGCGAGGGCATGGAAGAGGAAATGATGAGTTACTCGCAAGAGATAACCATCGACCTGATCTCGCACCAAGTTTTAAGCAAGGGCAAGCTCGCCGAGCAGAAAACCATCCTGACCTTCCGTGAGATGGGTAAAACCCGCCTCTCGTACTGGATGGCTGACCGCTGCGACCAGCTCGCCATGCTCACGTTGTCCGGCGTCGGTTACAACTTCAACCTCGACGGCTCCCAACGTGACGCCGCGTCGCCGTTCCCGAGCCTCAGTTTCGCCGCAGACGTGACTGCCCCCTCGTCCAAGCGTTTCCGGCTCTGGAACGGCACCGCACTTGTAGCAGGCGATACCACTCAGGTTACTTCTGCGTGCGTGCCGAACTACAAGATGCTGGTTGATCTTACGGCTTACGCCAAGACCAACTACATCACCCCGCTGAAATCTGGCGGTAAAGATTACTTCTTGCTGCTGGTTCAGCCGAACACCCTGGCTCAGCTCAAGAAAGATGCCGATTACCAGCGCGCCGTTGTGGCTGTCGCCACCAAGTCTGGCATGGACAGCCCTTGGTTTACCGGCGCAGTCGTGACTGTCGACGGCCTGGTGATCCATGAGGACATTCGCGTTTTCGGCACCCAGGGCGCGCCGAGCGGTGAGAAGTGGGGCGCAGGCTTCGCTGTCAACGGCTCGCGCACTCTGTTGTGCGGCGCGCAAGCGCTCGGCTTTGCCGACCTTGAAGAGCCGGAGTGGGTTGAAAAGAAATTCAACTACGACAAAAAGCTGGGCATCAGCGTCGACAAGATGCTGGGCCTCCTGAAGCCGAAGTTCTACTCGATCTACAACAAGTCCGTTGAGGACTTTGGCGTAGTCGCGTGCGACCACTTCCAGCAGTAATAGGAGCCTGACGATATGGCTATTACCAAACCTGAAGGCCGCCAGAACGTAGCCGCGCTGTTTGTCCCGTTTGTGCTGGCTGACATTTCGTCTGCCTTGGCGCAAGCGGCGGCCCAGTTGCCGGCTGCCGCAATTGTGACTGGCGGTTTCATTGTAGTGGACGAGGTGTTTAACGCCGCGACCACTGCAACCTTGGTGGTGGGTGACGCACTTGTCGCCAACCGCTATGCACCGACTCCGCTGGACCTGAAAACGCTCGGCATGAAAGCGCTGACGGTAACGGGTTACGCCACCCTGAAAATCGCTGACCTAAACGTCACCTACGCCAGCTCTGGCGCGGCCGCGACCACTGGTAAGGGGCGTTTGTACCTGGAGTACATCGAAACGCCCAAAGCGTCTTGGACGCAGGGCTAAAACCGGATGGCCGGGGCGACTCGGCCAGCCACTAATTCGCAGCAAAGGGGCAAATAATTATGAGCAAAGACACCATGCGTTTCTTGCCGGCCGATGGCGCCGACCACGAGGGCACGTTGGTTCCCGGCACTGGCGGCCATGTTGCCCGCGTCTACGCGGTCTGGCCGCAGGACGGCGAGCCAGGTACTCCGCTTGATGTGCGCTTTCGTAAGGCTGCCGTGGCTGCTGGTTGCGGAATTGTCGGCATGGGCGACCACTCGCTGGCCGCGCCGGAAGATTCCAGCAAGCAAGCACTGATCGTGGCCGCCATCGAGAAGCTGGTTGATCTGGATGACCCTGAAGATATGGACGGCGCCGGCCGGCCTAAGCTCGCATCCGTGAAAAAAGCTGCAGGTTTCACCGTTACCAAGGTCGAGCTTGATGCTGCTTGGGTTGTGTTCGTTGCCGAGCTGGAAGCCTAAGCAATGAACCGCGGCGACCTGCGCGAGCGGCTGCGTAAATCCTATCTGGATGACGTGGCGGCGCCGTTCCTGTGGTCTGACGATCTGTTAGACGCGCTGATTGAAGAATCTCAGCAGGAAGCGGTCATTCGTTCGCGCATGTTGCATGAGGTTGTGAGCGTTGTGTTGGTGCCAGGGCAGGGCGAATACGCACTGCCCACCACCGGCTTAGACGTTACGCGGGTTAAGCCCGCAGGGTTGCGGCCATTGGCGCGCACCTCACTGCAAGAATTGGACGACTCAGGCAACTGGGTCGCACGGCAAGGGACCGCTACCCATTACAGCTACACCGCGCTGGCCTTTGGCGGCGACGGCAAGCTAACGATCTACCCGCTGCCGGCCGCTGCCGGCACGGCGCAGGTATCGCTGCAACGCATGCCGCTGGCGATTGCCAGCGACGGCGCAGAGCTGGAGATACCAGCGCATCTGCATGTGCATCTGCTCGACTGGGCCGCGTTCCGGGCGTTTAGCCTGCGCGACAGCGACTCAGAGGACAGCTCAAGAGCCGCCAAGCATGAGTCTGTATTTACCGATCGCTTTGGTGCGCGGCTGAGCGCGAACACCTTGCGCAAGCGCGCAGAGAAACGCCCGCACCGCACCCGAATCAACCAAGACTGGAGATAGCCAACATGGCCAACACGCTTTATGACAAGGCGCGCCAGCGCTATCTGGAAGGTCAGTTCAACATGCTGAGCGACACCATCAAGGTGATTCTCGTTGACACTGCCGCTTACACGCCCAACTTCACGGCGCATGAGTTCCTGTCGGATATTTCAGGCTCGGCACGTATTACCACCCCGGTGACCATGACCTCAAAGGCCACCGCCGGCGGCGCGTTCGATGCTGCAGACGTGACCTTTACGTCGGTTAGCGGCGCGAGCATCGAGACGATTGTCATCTACAAAGACACCGGCACCGAGGCGACTAGCCCGCTGATTGCGTACATCGACACGGCCACCGGCCTGCCGATCACCCCTAATGGCGGCGATATTATCGTCACCTGGGATAACGGCGCGAACAAGATTTTCAAGGTTTAAGGTAAGGGGGCGGCATGGCCATTAAAGTCTACAGATCGACAGACCTTGGCGCTCCAGCGCTTACCGGCGCTATCGGCTCGATGATCCCGTTTCTCGATGCGGTGCTGGTCGACGGTTACAACTCCATCAGCATCACCAGCATTACCCGCGTAGGCGCGACCGCTACGGTAGTTTGCGCCGTGCCGCACGGCCTCGTTACCGGCGACTCTGCGCTAATGGCGGGCGCCGCTCAGACGAGCTACAACGTCGATGCCGTGGTGACGGTCCTGTCTGGCACCTCATTCACTTATGACGTAGCGGGCTCGCCGGCCACCCCGGCAACCGGCACGATTACTTGCAAGCGCGCGCCTGGAGGCTTCGCCAAAGTTTTCACCGGCTCCAATAAGGCTGCTTATCGGTCATTCGACGTAACAGGCAATCGCTTCTTCCTACGCATCCTTGATGATGGCGGCAGCGCTGGCGGCACCCGAGAAACACGCGCCTACGGTTACGAGTCGATGACGGACGTGGACACCGGCACTAACCCGTTCCCTACTGCGGCGCAAAGCGCTAATGGTTACTACTGGATAAAATCGAGCACCACGGATGCCGTGGCGCGAGCATGGACGCTGGTCACTAACGGCAAGCTGCTTTATCTGTTCGTGGACTACGGCACGGCTGCGGCCTTAGGTATGTCGGCAAACGGGGCTTTTCACTCGGCGGCATTTGGCGACACGCTGTCCTATAAGCCTGGTGACGCCTACGCAACAATCATTACGGGCGGAACCACGGCAAACCAGACAACCGCGCCATTCGGCGGGCTTGGGACTCAAGCAGTCTCAATCACATCAACTACAACCTTCGCGTCGAGCATTGCTATGGCCCGCGAGTTCACCGGCATTGCGGGCGCTCGTTATGTTGGGCTAATGGGTTCGTGTTTAGCTGCCGGGTTCGGCACAATAGTCTACCTCGCCTACCCGCACATGATCGACAACGGTTACTACGCAACGCCCGTACAGATAACGCAAGGAGCTCCGGCGCTGATTCGCGGCCGCATGCCCGGAATGTACGAGGGAATGCACGGCCGAGCACTCAATAATGGCGATATTGTGGAGAACTTCCAGGGCTTGTCCGGCCGCAAGCTGCTGATGATGTACACCCACGGCGCAGGTTCTCCGGGCTGCATTATGCTGGACATAACCGGCCCGTGGGACGCCTAACATGGCGGCCTGCCGTTACTGGCGCCTGTTCGTAAGTGCGACGAATGGCGGCGCCAACGTAGCCATTGGTGAGCTGGCGATGGCTGAATCACCGGGCGGCACAAACGTATGCACGGGGGGCACTCCCGCGTCGTCATCGGCTTGGAGCGCCACCTACCTGCCAGCTAAAGCGTTTGACGGCAGTAATGCGGCGAATAATGGCTGGCGCTCGGCCGGCCCTGTCTCCGAGTGGATTCAATACGATTTTGGCGGTACGCCGCGAGACATTGTGGAACTGAAGGTTTCATTTCCCGTGGCCGGCACCATCGTGTTGAACGAAGCGCCAAAGGCGTTTGTACTGTATTGCAGCGATGACGGCATCAAGTGGGAGTTGCGCCGTGGCTGGAGTGAACAAGTGTTCGCGTCTAACGAGGTAAAGACCTACGACGCAACGCCGATCCCGGCAGGCTCTATCGCCAACAGAATTCGGCCAGGTAAAGCGGAGCTACGCTATAACTCGGCAGCTACATCGCAGGCGTGGGTGGCTTCAGTCATCTCCGTGCGCAATCTTTGCCGCGACAAGAACAGCACCAAGCCCTATCGATTTAACACCTTTACCGGACGTAAGCGCATTGCAGGTGTCACCACGTCACTTGGCCAGCCAATTTCGCGCCGCGTTGATCTGTTTGAGCAAAAAAGCGGTCTGCTGGTTGATTCGATATTCACCAAGGATGACGGCCTTTACGAGTTCAAGGAAGTCGCCGACACCACCTATATGCTGGTGGGTACAGACGTTCGCGCCGAGCAAAACAGCATTGTTTTTGCCCATGTAACACCTGTCGATTAAAGGGGCACGCTTGTGTCGTATAGCCCTCCAAGCGGCGGCACGGTCAATCTAGACCTGCTGGCGAGCCTTGATAAGCCTAACGGCGCAGCAGTAAACCTTGAGTTTGCCGCAGTCAATGCGAGCATCCGCTACGTTGGCGGCCTGGACGCATCCAGCTTCGGCGCTGCTGGGATCAAAACCCCAAGACTGATCGCGGCAAAAGGCGAGAATCACAGCGCCTTTACGCAGCCGGTCATCTTTAAAGACATTCCAATCATTCGCCCTGCGGGCATTGATTCCACCATTCAGGTAGGAGCGCCGGTCGCGAGCTGGCGGCGTTTTCTTTATCCCGAGCCAATCAGCGCGCCGACGCCACTTAATTCTGTCCAGCGCGTGCGTTTGGTCGGCGGGTACAACTCGCCCCCAGGTTCAACGATCGTCTTTGACTGGGGGAGCGATAGCTACATTGCGCCACCCGGATCAAGTGTCGTGCTGGAGTTTGGCGCGCTAGGTTCCGGTAACATTCTTAGCGCTTCGGTGGGTAATACAGCCGCTTACGGCACCCTGTACATTGGCCCCGTCGCTGGTCTGCGGCCGGCAGGCATCGATTCGCTGTCGTTTGGCTCTGCGGCGATGCAGACACTTACGCGAGTGCTCGGCCTTGCTGGTCTGGGCATCGTGCCGCCAGTAATTCCGGCGCCAGCGCTTGTAAACTCAGGCCGGGGCGTATCGCCAGGCGGGCCATCGCTGGGCGCCTACGGCGTGGCGGTGATTGAATTCCTCGATCGGGAAGTTAAGCCGTCAGGCTTAGTCGCCACCAGCTACGGGACAGCATTGCTGAGCGGCGGCGTCAGGGAAATTGCGCTATCCAACCGCGGTCTGCTTGCATATTCGACGGGCGATGCCTCGATCTCTTTTAAAGAGCGGCTGGTGATCCCGGTTGGCTTCATGCAGGAAACCTTTACCCGTCCACTGATCGGCTACCCGAGGCCGCTGCATGGGATCGGCTTCGATGCGGCCACCTTTGGCGCGACGGACGTACATGACAATACTCAGCACCTTTACGGCGTCAGCTTTTCTGCCGGCGGTGCCGGCGAGCCGTTTGTTGCACCGCATACCCGCATAACCCTGCCGCAGCCGATAGCACCGCCGCAGATTGAGCGGCCGATAGTGGTCAGCATGCGCCGGGTTGTTTACCCGTTTTCCGATCTTCTGGACTGGGGGCCGTACTTCGGCAACTTCTACTACATCGACAACCGCAACAAGACCATTGCGGCCTACGGGTCACTTGCCAGCAAAGCAGGGCTGGCGCTGGTCGAGAATGGCGCAAGGCCGATAACGATCAGCGGCGCGGACATGAGCCGGCACGGTGCCGCGATGATCGGCTACCGCATTCGTCACTTCCCAATAGACGGGTTCAACACCGGCTTTGTCAGCACCTGGGCCACCGCCGTCAACGGCGCAAGGCCGCTGTTTGCCCACGGGTTCGACGCCTCGGGCAGCTCCAGCTACGCGGCGCTGGCAAATAATCGCCGCTATCTGACCTATGCCGGCGGCGGTGAGTCGCAAGAATTTGGCTACGGCTTTGCGGCATACGCCATTCGCACCATTTCTGAGCTTCAAGAATTTATCATCCCGGCTTTTCCCCTGCCGAAAATCGACAACCACCAGCGCTTTGTTTTCCCTGTAGGCCGCGCCCCGAACAATCCCGGCGTGCCGTTCATTGAGGAACATTTCACCATCATCGCGCCGCGCTGGGTGTATCTGGACAGGTTTGGCGAAGGCTCTATTCGCAACCGCAACATTACCGCAGGCGGTTACGGTTACGACCAGGCGGAGTTTGGTCGCGCCACATCGCTTAACCGCAACACCATAGTTGCGCCGGAAGGGCTGTTGTCACAGGCAATCGGCGTTCACTGGGCCGCTGACACGCGGCAGACAATCAAGGCGGGCGGCCTGCTGGCATTCAGGATCGGCACCAGCTGTCGCGTTCAGTTATTGCAGCCGGATTTGCCGTACCAGCAAACAATCGAGGGTGCTGAGGTAGGCGGTTTCTACCCGGTCTTTGGCATTGCAGCGCTTACCAGTAACGTGTTATTTCCGCAGGCAGGCGATCAGCATGCCAAGTACGGTACTCCGGCCATTATGTCGAACGGGATTTTGCCGATCGGCATTTTCCTCAAGGAAGAAGATCAGTGGGGCTACCCATCGCTTAATCCTGCTCAGTATGTTTTTGCGCGCTCAATTGCTGATGTTCAGGTGCCGGCACACAGGCTTGACCATCACACGATATGGGCGACCAGTGATGTTACCCCGCAGGCAGTGACCAACCATGACGGTAAAAGATTCAGCCCTGTGGATGGGGGCAATTTGCCCTTTTTTGGCCGGATTATTGTCACCAATGCAAATCGCAGCGTGAGCGCCCACACCTCGGGCGACTCATTACGAATGAGTAGTCCTGTCGTAGATTTGCGCGTTCGCTATGTCCGCCCGAACGGGCTGAAGTCATTCCGATACGGTGTGCCGTCTATCCCGACAGGTATTGCTATCGGTGTTTTCGGGGATGATTTTGCGGCTTCAGGGCATTGCGCGCTCACCCACTACGTTGCCCCTAACACGGCGCGGCAGATTTTCCCGCTAGGCAATTCGCTCGCTCTGTTCGGGCAGGTAAGGATCGAGCTGTTCATCCGCACGATTTACCCGTATGGGGCTTCCCCCGTTGTTATTTATGGTCCGAGCAGGGTAGGGCCAACGCCAAGGATTGAGCCGGATGGCATCGACTCCAGCGTGTACGGCGCGCAGTGGGTATCGGATCGCATTCGCTTTGTTCGGCCGCAAGGCGCGGACATGGTGGTCACTGGCTATTCCGCTGGGCAGTTTAAGAACCGGATGCGCGTGACTCACGACCAAAAGCCACGGCAGCTCTATGTAGCTGGCTTTGCTGCCGATTCTGCTGGCGTAACCTCGATCATCAATCACGCAAGAACCATCACGCCGATTAACTGCTGTTGCAGCGATAGGATTGGTCGTCCTGTTGTGGAGGCGGCATGAGGGACATAGCGTCCCTCGCATGGCAAATCACAAGATTGGCCCCTGGCCTCTGGGGTTAGACAACACCAGTCAAGACACAGGCATGCCGGCCGGCTCGCTCAGGGTCGCGGTAAATGTGCTGGTGGACATAGATGGCACCGTTGATACGGCGCCCGGTAAGCGGCTGCTCGTTGCTCATGCCGGAGCGCACAGCCTTTGGACTTCCGAGTCTGGCGCAAGCCTTTGCGGCATCGGCGGCGCGCTGTACCAGGCCAGCACCTCAAGCCTCGATCTACTGGCCGACCTGGGCGCCGAGGCACCGTTTGCGTTTTGCGACCTCAATGGACGTGTAATGGTCGGCACGCGGCTGGGCCTGCATGCGCTAGCCGATGGCGTAGTTGTCGCCGCAGCCCAGCCGACGCCGAGTTGCAGCGTGTCGGTGGCGGCGATTGGCGGTCTACCCGCAGGACGCTATGGCGTGGCGATCAGCGTGTGGCGGGGCGACGAAGAATCAGGGCTTAGCCGAATGCTGATGCTCGACGTGCCTGAAGGCCACGGCATTCAAGTGGCCATCCCCAGCGGCGAGCATGATTCGGTGGCGATCTACCGAACGGAAGCCAATGGCGGCGACTTGTACCGCGCTGCGACTGCGCCGGAAAGCGCTGGAACCTTCTTGGTGGGCGTCGGCCAGCTCGGCGGCATGCCTGACACCCGCCACCTCGATCAGCTTCCTGGCGGGCATATCGTCGCCCCGTGGAAAGGCCGATTACTGGTGGCGCGCGGGCGCACGCTGATGCACAGCTCGCCGCTGCGCTACGGGCTTTACGACTCGCGGCACAACTTCACGCAATTTGCCTCGCGCCTGCGCATGGTCCTGCCGGTGGATGACGGCGTTTACGTTGCCGATTCGCATAGCTGCTACTTCCTTGCGGGCACAGATCCCGAGCAGTGGGTGGTGCGCAAGCTCGATGCCAGCCCACCGGCTTATGGCGCCTCGGCAGTAGTGGACGGAAATCTATTTACCGATGGGCCGCCGACAAAGGTTGCGGTGTGGCTGTCCGGAAAAGGGTTTGTCTTGGGGCTGCCAGAAGGCCTGTTAGCCCAGCCGCAGGCAAAACGACTTGCGCTGCCGCAGCGCGGGAATGGCTCACTCGCGGTATTCAACCGCCGACTCTTTGCACTGACTTATTAGGAGCGACACATGGACAAAATACAGAAGCATTCCGGCGAGTTCGCGGGCGCGCTGGCCGCTGGCAACTTTGAAATGACCGCTGACGGCCTGCTATTCCCCAAGCAGGGCGTACTGGCCAGCGGCATCTATTACGGCTCGGTGAACGGTGGTGATGACGAGGAGGAAGGTAAAAACCTGCTGCCCGATCAATCGATGCTCGACATGCTCAACGTCTACTTTGGCGCCGGTACCAAGCGGCCAAACTGGTATCTGGCGCTGTTCGCCGGCCAGATCAACCCGGCAGCCAACTGGACGGCGGCTAACTTCGCGGCGACAGCCAGCGAGATTGTCAGTGGCTCGCAGGGCTACAGCAACGCCACCCGGCCAGCGTTCACGACTGCGCCAGCGGCAGCCAACCAGATCGGCAACATTGCCAGCAAGGCCGCGTTTAACATCGTCTGCACCACGTCGCTGAACGTGGAAGGCGCGGCGCTGCTGTCTGACAGCGGCAAGGGTTCAACCGGTGGCGTGCTGGCTTCTGCTGCGCGTTATGCACAGCCGCGCATCGTCTATAACGGCGATGTGTACGAAGTCGGTTATCTGGTTTCGCTGACCAGCTAATGCAGCACTTTGGCATCCACAGCCTGACTATTGAGGGCGACCATAACGAGGGGCTAAAGCACCTCGGCCGCGCTCAGTCAGTCCTGGATCGTTTGCAGCGGCGCCTGCAATTGGGCGGCATCGACTCGGGCGGCGATTGGGAGCCCCTGAGTGATACCGCGTTCTTGTATGTGCGGGTGGCAATGGGCGTCAATGCCATTCGTATTGTGGTTGACCCGCCAGAAAGCGACGTTACCCCCGAGCATCACGAATACCTTGGCGTTCCCGACTTCTTGTCGGGCGTGGTGATGGGCGGCGAGATTGTCAGTAATGCAGCGCGCCGCTACTGGCCAACCGCTGTATCTCAAGACAAATTCAAGCTAAAGGCGGGACTGCAAAGCAGTGAGCGGCTGGCGGTACTGTCAAGTGTGGGCATTCGCCCAGTCGAACCCCAAGAGGGCGACCCGCCTAGATCGCAGTGCGGGGAAATACGGCCGACCCTGTACTCAGGGCGCATGCGCCTCGCTGTTCAGCTGTTGCTGGGCTACGGGAAGCGCGAGGCGGGCATTTACAAAGACGTGATTCGGGTTAAAACCGATGGCAAGCCCATCGACAGGCCCGCCACCGAGTACGAGCTTGATGTGGTGGCTAGCGGCTACCAGGTGCGGTTTGACTATCGTGCGTACCGCACGCACGGCATCACCGTCGGCACTGACGGTGTGCCGTGGCTGGTCGAGATAAGCGCTATCCGAGGCATTCACGCCATGCAGCTGCCGATGGCGGCCAATAGCAATACCGCGGCATTCCGTGAGTACCTGGAAGAGCTTGAGGACACCGAGGCGCTGGCGGCGCTAGCGGTACTTGGGGGCTTTCCTTCCGGCGAGGGTATGCCGACAGACTACTCAGTGATCGAGGCGATGAAGCGCGCTGGCTTACTGGTGGAGTTGCTGCCGACCAGCGCCATGTCTGATTTTTACAACCTGATTATGTACAGCTCCGCGATGGGCTGGGCATTCAATGCCAGCGGCAACGAAGCGCACAACACCGGCTACGAGTGGGATGAAAACGGCTGGCAGTTTGGCGAGCATTACAACATCAGGTTAGTTATTGGCGCCCTTCGCGTGGTTGAGCCAGCCGTGGGCGCCGATGCGCTGCGCAGCAAGATTACAGCGCTTGAGGGGCTGAGCGCGCGAGTGCTGGAAATCAACACGCGGAAAATTGACCGGCTTAACGTCGAGCAAATTAAAACACTGCAACGCATGCCGGCAGCCAAAGCCTACGAGGAACTGGACAAGCTACAGCTTGAGCCTGTCGCACCATGCTCAGCATCTATCGGCAGAGCCGGGCGGGGCAGCCTGTATAACCCCGGCGCAAAGACGCCCTATCAGATCAAGTTTTGGGAGCCGGCATTTGAAGGCGGGCAAATTATTTCGCACGACTTCACCCCGGAAGGCATCCCGCTATCCTTGCCGCCACCTCTAAGCGACACGGCAATGCTGGTTTTTTTCAGAGGCGACCAGCTAAGCGTCACGCGCTATTTCCACGACATCCTGGTGGTTCCGTCAGTCAGTTCAGACGACTTTGAAGAATGTATGTATGCAGGGGAATGGACGAGCACGACGACACGCGGAGGCTCGTCGGTAAATCTTGGGTTTTATACGTCCGAGCATGACCCTCGGGAATACCTACCGGGCAGCCAGGACGTTACAAAAATCAAGGGCGCAGATCTTGGCTGGTCATCAGTGCAATTTGGTGATGTGCCAAGTGATATTCGAGTCGCGGTATTGACCCGATCAAGGCGGTTCCATTCTCGGGTTGAGCGCATTTATGGCGCCGCGAGAGGGATAGTGAACGCGATAGTGTGGCCGGGGTTTGCAAGGGAGGCGTATTACCTTGCCAAAAAAACAATCGACAGCACCGAGCAAACGACAATACAAGAGGGCTACCAGCACCTCGGCGACCCAAACTGGGCCACAACGTGGCGGGCCATTGTTTCAACGATTGGCGGTCCCATTGACTTCATGCCCGAGTGCGGAAACAAGGATAAGCGTCGGGTTCAGTTTATTTACCACTCTCCATATGCCTGCAGTGATCTTATTGACCAAGGGCCGTGGATGAGCAAGTGCGACATTGCCGAGACACTGGCATACAACATCCCGCCGCCGCCACTGCCGGAAAACATTGGCGTCGGACCAACAGTAACTATCACCCATGAAGTGAAGTTTGTTTCGGCCTATTACGATGACGTGACTATCGATGCCGCCTCGGATGATTGGTACATCAAAACGCCCGATGAGGGTGTTAAGCAATTTATGTGGGCGACAGGTAATTCTCTTGGTGATTCGCAGTGCACGGTCTACTCGGCGGTGCCAAACGGTGGGTTTCTGCTGTCTGGTTATCCTAACTTTAAGGAAATCACTACTTCGCTACCCTGTTTTATAGGAGTCGTCTAAATGTCAGGCAACCCATGTGACATTGTTCAGTCGTCTGCTGCGGTCAGCGACTCGCAGTCGTTCGGACTACAAACTTTCCTTGTCGTAACGGCCTTTGTTATCGGTATGGCGATCGAGGGGGTTAGCGGCGGCGTTACCGATACCGCCCATGCCTTTGAGCAGGTTATTCAAACCGGCTCGACTAGCGTGCATGACGTGGCCCTGGCTACGTCATCGGTACTGCAGGTGGTGCATGGCGGAACGCTCGTTATCGACAGCGCGAATGCCTCCGATACGCTGGCTGCCACGGCCAGCAAGACCAGTACCGACACGGCAATGGTGTGGGCACATGTGTTCGACAACGTGGCGTCAACCTTGGGTAGTACGGGGCATGCCGTTGAAGCGGTAACGAGCCGCACGACTGCCGGTGTGACCGTGCTCGACACCGCCAGCGCGGCGGACGGCTTCAGCAATAAAGCCGTCAGCACTGCCACCAGCACCGCCATCGCAAGCGAGCTGCTGACCTCATTCCGTAGCATTACGCAAACCGTGACCGCCTTTGCCGTGGCGTCTGACCACCTGATCGACGCCGGCAGCACCGCCAGCGAGGTGCACGACAGCTTTGTCGTGACGAGCCAGGTCACGGCGTTCAGTCACGGAGTCACCCTTGTGACCGACTGGGCGAATGCCGAGGAAGCCGTCAACGCAGGCTCGGGCGGGACAATCTGGACGGCAATGACCGAGAGCTTCGGCATGTCGCAGTTCGACGGCGGCGATATAAATTCGCTGGCCGTTGTTGATGGGGTGTTGTGCGTGACCGATGGCACGGGCCTGCATGCGCTGGACGCGAGCATTGCCGGGGAGGCAGTCGTGGCAACCGGGCTAATGGATATGGGCGAAAAGTTGCAGCGTGCGACCCATTGCTACGCCGGCTATCAGAGTGGCGCCGCGCTAAAACTGCTGGTGGGAAACACCGAGTCTGGCAACGAAACCACCTACACCTACTTGCTAGAGCCGCGCACGGCGAACGTGGCGGTACCGGGCAAGGCCAAGCTAGGGCGCGGGATCAAGTCGCGGTACTGGCGCTTTACGGTGCGCAATCAGCCAGGGCAGTCATTCCAATTGCATGACCTGCTACTGCAAAACGACGAAACTTCTAGGAGAGTGTAATGGCTACTAACGATGGGGCTATTTCACGGTACGACCGCCCGTATGAGATTGTGAGCGCGCAAATTGACGCCATGTCGAACAGAGCAGACAGCGCGCTTAACAAGGCGTATGCCACGCTCGATAAGCTGGCGGGCCTTACGTCCGAGCTTGATCTTGCTACGCCGGCGCCAAACATCAGCCTGCCAAATGTGGATATTGACGCTTTCCCGGTGCTGACGCCGCCCGACGCAAACAAGTTCGGCGTGATCGGCGGCATTAACTTGCCGGCCATGAACATTGATTTAGACGCGCTGCTGGCCGATCTGGACGTTAGCCTTGATCCGCCGCCCGAGTTTCACCCCTCGGTCATTACGGTTGATCTGCCGCCGCGCCCATCACCGATTGACCTGTCGGGTCTGCCGGCGCGCCCCACTGTTGGCAATGTGGACGTACCGGATGCGCCGCTGCTACAGATGCCGAGCGTCGGCAATCTGGCTGAAATAAGCGTCCCCGAGTTCATTTTTCCTGATCTGCCGGTGTTCGATGCGCTGGCCCCGGAGTTTGATGGTAGCGCGCCTTCGACGGTGCTGCAGTGGGCCGAGCCGCAGTACAGCTCAGACACCTTGCCGCAGGTAAAATCGCGTATCTCGGCCATGCTTGCCGGTGGCACCGGGCTACCTCCGGCTGTCGAGCAAGCGCTATTTGACCGCGCCCGGGTGCGCGAGGATCAGGCGGGCAACAAGGCTGTAGAAGATGCCTTTCAGGACTTCGCCGGCCGCGGCTTTATGCTGCCGCCCGGCATGCTGGCCAAGCGTATAGATGCGGTGCGCGAGCAAAGCAGCCTTAAGGTCAGTGAACTGGCCCGCGAGATACTGATTAAGTCGGCCGAGTGGGAAATTGAAAACCTGCGAAACGCCGTTCAGCAGGGTATCGCGCTGGAAACCATGCTGATTCAGCAGTTCAACCAGGTGGTGAACCGCGCATTCGACAGCGCCAAGCTGCGACTGGAGAGCGACATAGCTCTGTACAACTCAGCCGTCACCCTGTTCAACGCACGGCAGAGCGCGTACCAGGTTGAAGCCGACGTGTACCGCACCAAACTACAAGGCGCCCTGGCCAAGCTGGACGTATACAAAGCGCGGATCGAGGGCGAGAAAGCCAAGGGCGAGTTGAACGATCAAACCGTGCGTATTTACACCGCCCAACTGCAGGCGATCAGCACGCAGATTGACGTGTACAAAGCCAGAATGGAAGGCGCCCAGGTTCAAGCCGACCTTGAGAAATCGAAGATCGAAGCCTACAGCGTGGATGTTCGCGCCTACGGCGAGCGCTTGAATGCGCAGAAAACCGAGTTCGATGCTTACGAGGCGGGCGTGCGTGCCGAGCAGGCTAAGATCGGCATTCTTGAAGCGGAAAGCCGCGCGTTTGCCGCCACCATCCAAGCCTACGAGTCGAAAAACAACGTCAAGATTCAGGCCGTCAAGGCCAAGGTCGACGTGACCAGCGCGAAGATCACCCAGTACAACTCACTGCTTGATGCCGAGCGCGCCCGCGTCCAGGCCGAACTGGCGAACGTCCAGGCGCTGACCTCGGCTTACCAGGCCGATGTGGGCCGGTACAGCGCTGAAATCAATGCGTCTACGTCCAAGCTGGACCTGCAGGCGCGCACCGGTGAGGCGCGCTTGCGCAACAATCTGGCGTTCTACGAGATTGAGCTGAAGAAGTACGACGCTGCACTGGCCCGCGCCGTGCAAAAGGTCCAGCTACAGAGCGAGGCCATGAAGGCGACCGGCACAATGGCGGCTCAACTGGCGGCAGGCGCGATGTCAGCAACCAATGTGTCGGCCAGCATGTCAGGCAGCGCGGGCATCAGCTCGTCGGATAGCTTGGGCATTAGCCACAGCCATGAGTACAGGGAGAAGTGATAACGGTGTGCTAGCCTCCTGCAGATTAATCAGCAAGGAGGCAGCTATGAATACCCGGGTGTTACTGCTAGCTATGTGCTTGGCGCCAATGTTGGCGCAGGCACAGGCATACAAATGCATAGACAAAGATGGGCATGTGACTTACTCGCAATCTGCTTGCGACGATCCGACGGGAACGGTCAAGGCGCTTGATATTCAAACGTCGTTTGGGCCGGAGTTGCCGCCAGTTAAGCCAGGTAATGAACATGAGCGGCTTCAGGTTGCAGTCGATTGGGCCATTCAGCGTTATCCAGCGCTTAAGACCAATGAGCAGGCAATCACAGAAACGATTGCACTAAGAGATAGTTACATTTCGGGCGGCGAGCAGCCTGCGGAAGCTATGGTGCGAGCGGCCAAGAGCGTTGGTGCAAAGTACCTATCTGCGGAGGTGGCTGATCGTAGCAATGCCTACTCAGATGAAATGAGAAAAACCAGTGAGGTCGTCAGAAGTAGCGAGCCTCATGGTGGCGTGACGGTGGCCGACAGCAGCCGATCACCAGAAGCTATTCAGCATAAAATAAACGTGCAAATTTCGGCCATTCGCTCGCAAGCAGCTAATGCTGTTGGCCGAGGAAAGCCAAGTTTGGCAAAGGATCTAAATGAGGCGGCCGATAATCTTTCTGCTGCCCCTCCAATAAAAGATGTGCTTTCTCTGGCATCAGATGCCTCCACTATGGCGGACCGGGGGAAGGGACAAGATGCGCTTCATTTGGCAGAGAAGGCCGCATCATTTTCACCAAGCTGGAGGCCTCGGCAGAGAGAGGAAAGCAAGGCTAAATCGGGCGGAATTAACCAGGGGGTAATCGATGTGAAAACTGGGCAGTTCATGCCGGGTGTGGCCGGGGGAATAATTGACCCCAGGACAGGAAAATTTTACCCCGATGTGGGCGCCGGCTACATCGACAATGAAACTGGGCGATTCATTCCCAAGCAATGACTGCGCTCTGGCAACTCTTCAGGTAGGGACATAGCGTCGGGTGCATCCTAATAAGGAGCGCCCTATGGCCCTTGATCCGCGCAACCCAAGCAAAAGCCCTGTAAGCGCCGGCACGATCCCCGGCAACATTCCGCAGACGCTCAAGCGCCCGGACATCCCGTCGCTTAGTGGCGTGCAAGGGCTGGCCAAGCAGGCTGCGCAAAAGCCAGGCGGCGCCGGGATTGCAGTATTGCCGCCTGCAGTTTCGGGCGATCCTGTTCGTGCTGCACAGATGGAGGCCCAGTTCAATCAGCCAGTGACGAAGGGTGATGGATCTCAAGCTGTTGGAGGCCGGCTTGCTCAGGTAGCCGGTCAGGCCTATGACATCGTTAAGCCTTTCGCTACACCGCTGGCCACTGCAGGCGGAATGCTGGCGGCCCCGGCTATCGACTTTGCCCGCAATACGGCAATTCGCGCCTCTGGCGGTGACCCTGCAACTGCTGATGGTGGCGCGGCCAAGTATCAGGACAGGGCGATAAATGAGGTCCGGCCGGCTATCAGTGCGGTACAAGGCGCAGGCCGTGCAATAGCTGATACCAGTAGTCGCGCCGTGCTATCTGCCACTGGCGCAAAGCCTTCTGTCACACAGCCGGCATCAATAACTCAGCCCGCGCCAAACCAGCTGCCAGCTACCGCTGCTGGCGCCGCTTCGGCCTCAATCGCGGCGCCGCCAGTCGACAATGGTTACTCGCACTCGTCAGTGCGGGGCATTGTCAGAAAGGGTAACGACTTCACGAATAAGCCTGAAACTGTAGCGGGGGCCGGTGGCACGCTCGCGCAGCATCCTGGCGCGGTTAATTCTGGCTGGGATTCCAATCTGGAAATTGCCAATAATGAGAAAGCGCTAATTGAAGGTGATCGCAAAGTCGCAATTCAGCGCCAGATGGACACGCAGCAGTCCGGTATCAGCCCCGGCCTTCATGTGCTCGGCGAATCTACGGCGCTCGGCCAGGCTGCACGCACTGCACGCATTTCAACGGGCGGCGCTGGCGCGCAAGCCGCTGGCCTCTTAGCCCGAAGCGGCGGAAAGGACCAGGGTGGCGCACTGGAGCAATTGCCAGCCCAAGACCCAGGCGCCGTTGCCTCGGCCGCGAATGCGCGCTTGATCGCAGAAGAATCAGCCAATCTCGCGCTGCACGGCCAGAAACAGGCATCCGAGCAGCAGGACCGTGTTAATGCGCTGCAGGCGCTTATGGCTGACACAACCGCAACGCCGGAAGATCGCGCCGCCGCAGGCAAAGCCTACGCAACGCTCACCACGCCAAGCAAAGACCGCTTTGTTACCTACGACGAGAACCTTGGCGAAGATTCGTCAGGCCGAATGCAGACCGGCAAACGGGTCCTAGATACAGCAACAGGAACGCCAGTAGCAGGGCAGACGCCACCACAGGCGCAGAAAACCGCAAGCATGGCCGAAGTCAGGAGCACGGCGAAAAGCCGTGGCATCTCAGAGGACGATGTTCTTAATCACTTGAAAGCGCAGGGGGTAACTATCAATGGGTGATTTACTTGATAAGTTCCCGGCTCCGACGCCTGCAGTGAGCGGTCAGGGCGGCGACCTGTTCGATAAGTTTGGCGCGCCCGAACCAAAGCCGTCAGGCGTTATTCGGCGTGCCGTGGGCGACACTGGCGTTTCCCTGCTTAAAGGTGCGATCGGCATCCCTGAAGCGGCCGTGGGTATTGCGGATATTGTGACGGGTGGGCAGGCCGGCAAGCTGGCAGAAAACGCGGGCTTCCGGCCAAAAGACGCCAAGGCGATGCTTGATGACCTCTATTCGCCAGAGCAGAAGGCCGCGAATCAGAAGATTCAAGAGGCTGATGGCTTTGTTGATACCCTGTCAGCGTCCGTGCAAAACCCAAGCACCATTGCGCACACTGTTCTTGAGTCAGCCCCCGCCATGCTGGCTGGTGGTGTTGTAGGTCGAGGTGTTGGCGCATTAGCCAGGCTGCCGGCATGGGCGCTTGGCGCTGCTGGCGAAGGCGTTGTCGGCGCTGGTGCCGCAGCGGAAGGCACCCGCCAGCAAACAGAAGATGGTTTGCTGACCGGAAAGCAGGCAGCACTTAGCGCTCTGTCAGGGATCGGCACTGGCGTTATTGGCGCCGCCGGCGGCAAGCTGGCGAACAAACTTGGTATCGGTGACGCTGATACATTTTTGGCGGGAGGCGCTACTGGCGCACCGGCGAAGCCTATGTCACTTGGCGGGCGCATTGCTGCTGGCGCAGCTTCCGAGGGCTTGCTGGAAGAAGCGCCGCAGTCTGCGCAAGAACAAATTCTGTCGAACATCGCGCTGGATCGTGATGCGATGCAGGGCGTTGGCTCCGCAGTTGCTACCGGGCTACTGGCGGGCGGCGTGATGGGCGGCGGCGCCGCTGGACTGATAAAACCACAGGTTCAGCCAACCCCAACCGCAGAAAACCCCGCTCCCGCCCCTGTAGATCGGCCAGACCCAGGCGCCGGCCCGCTATCGGCGGCAGCGTTCTTATTGCCTGCACCCGAGGCGCGTCTTGGCCTGCCTGCGCCAGACACGCTGTATGCCGACAGCCAAGGCAACGTAAACAGCACAGGCCCGATTATTAACGTCGACGGTACCCAGCAGCCAGCGCAGCAACAAAGCCAGCCGTGGGTTAATCCAGCCAATGCGCCAAGTAACGGCGGCCCCGGCATGGATCAGCAAACAGCTCAAGGCGAGCCGGCTGGACTGGAGGGCGACTTTATCCCGCGCTCGCGGTTTGCCGGCGACAATGCGCAGCAGCCAGCAACGATTGATGGCGAACTGGCGCAAGACCCGCCAGGTCTGCCGGCGCCACAACGGTTATTGGCTGATGGTCGTCAAGACTCGGGCGTTATCGAAACCAATACTGCCGGCGAATCGCGCCAAGCCAAAACGGGCAACGTACCGCCGGCCGACTATGTGCCGCAGGGCGGCAACGGCATGGAGGCGCAAGTACCGAACGGGCGCACCTACAAAACCCAAATGGCCGCCAAGAAAGCTGTTTTCGATGCTGGCATAAAGTCGACCCATGAGGTGATCGAGACTGCGCCTAAGCAGTTTGAGGTTCGGCCTATTGCTGCGCCTGTCGCCGGGCAAGCTGAACCCGCCACTCCTGCCGAGCCAGTGGCGCAGCCGACAAGTTATGTCGCTGGCCAGACCTTTGTTAAGGGTGATCAGTCCTACACCGTGCAATCGGTAGCGGCTGATGGCGTAACCGCCAGCGCAATATCACCCAGCAGCGGCAATCCGTTTCGCATTCACCTGCCGACCGAGCAGGCGAATGGCTTTTCTATTCAGGGCTCTGCGCCTGCAGAAAGCACGACAGAAACGCCGCTTGGTGCGGTAGAGGTGCCAGCCAGTCAGTCGCAGCCATTGACGACACAACCAGCCCCGCCGACAACCTACATTGGCTTGCCAGCGGCTAACAAAGCGTTGCGCGAGTCTGCCGACCCAGCTGCAATGGAAGTGGTAAAAGTTGGGCCTAAAGCGTTTGAGGTTCGGCCCGTAGGCGGCGCTGTGCAGCCGGTCGCGCCAGTCGTTGCGCCTGCAAAACAACAAGGCGCACGCAAGATTGTCGACCGCGAGCGCGACTCAGTGCTGCACGCCGCAATTCGCCTGGGCGGCATCAGTACCAATTACCGCCAGGACACCACTGGCGAGACCAAGGGCAATACCAATATTCCGGGCGTGGGCGCCTTGTGGAGCGACAAGACCGGGACTAGCATCGATGACATGGCGTCACTGCTGGATCA
>JAIETJ010000124.1 GCA_019745275.1 Pseudomonadaceae bacterium
CCGCCGCCGCCAGTCCAACCCTGCGCGCGGGCGCCTGGGTAACGCCTGCGCTGCTAATCCACGGCTCGGCTGATGGCACCATTGCCGCCCAGCAAAGCACCGATTTTGCCGCTGTGATCGGTGCGGCCGTGATTACTGTGGCCGGCGCCGATCATTCCTTTGCGGTTTTTGGCGACCCGCTGGCGGCCCTGCCGGCAAGCGCCAAAAGCGTGTTTGATTTTATCGACGGAGCGACTGAAAAATGAGCCAGTTTTCTCAATTTTTCGAGGCCGCCAGCGGCGCGTCTGCTGGCCAGGCGGGCAATATTTTTGCCGGCATTCGCCCGCCCAAAATGGCGACGTTTGGCAATAGCCATAACTATTCGGTGGCCAATCAGTGGGCCACCGAGAATTTTATTATTCCTGAGCTGCCGGGCTACGCCCTGGGAATCAATTTCGGGTCAAAGGTGGTGGTAGCGACCTGGAATAATGTCCCCGTGTGGTCGGCAAATGATGGCGTCACGGGTGGCGGTTCAATTATTAATGGCTTTATTTATAATCAAAAACTTAGCAAGTGGTATTTATCCACGACCGTTACCGGCGCCGGGGTGTATGACGTTAATATGCTGACCGGCGCCCGTACTCTGGTTACGGCGGTTGTGCCCGCCTTTCTTTCTCAGAGCTATCCAGACAAAGCATGCCGCTCTTACTGTACGGCTGATGGGCTTTATGAATGGCGCGACGGCGACACCATCCGCAAATACAGCCAGGCGTTTGTCGAGGTGCAGCGCCGCACGTTTGTCGCGGCCAATAACGTCAATTCTTACCTGTGGTATTACACCGAAGATTGCAAGGTTCGCGCGCAGTCGATCACGTCATGGAAGGGCCATGGGAGTGCCAGCGGCATAACTGTTAACCCTCTGGTGCCGATCTTAGTAATTGAGCGGTTCGGCAGTCGTCGGATTGTCCAGCTAACCGCAGAAATGGTTTTTAGTGCTAGGGGCGCCCCCCTTTTAGTGGGCGCGATGACGCCAATGGTTCCAGTCGGTTACGACTGCTTTATGGGTAACGCGGTTCGGCTTGCCAAGGATGTGCGCGACACTTCGGCCGTGGCTGACTCCTATTTGGTGGATCGCGTGGATTATGACCGCTGGCTTAATGATGTGGCCGATGCCCTGGGAATGCCGGCCGGCCCCGCGTTTTACGGAGATTGGGTAAATGTCTAATTTTGTTTCATTTCCGCTTAAGCGTGATGATGTTCGGGTGGTGTACCCGGATGACATCGCGGCGTTTTCCGATGTGGTCATTGTCGGGGACGTTGTCCACGCCCGTTACGGTGGCGCCCTCGTGCTGGCTCCTTCTGACTATTTCCGCCAGCAACTGGCCGGCGCTGCCGTGTCCGCGGTCAAGCGCGGCGCTTTCCAGGTTATCGCCGAACTGGACGGCGAAGGTGCCTGGCGCCGGCTGCGCGCTGACGACAAAAAGGCGCTGGGCGATGCCACGTTGTTTAATCAGTTGCTGACCAGTCGTGAGGCTGTCCGCGCCAGCTCTAACGAACTGGAGACACAGCTTCAGACTATGAGCTACGACGAGCTGACCCTGTTCGACCCACTGCCGCTCCTGCGCAAGACAGCAGATCTCTAACTCACCTCATTAATCTTCAAAGCAAAGCGTGGCTCACGCCGGCTTTGCATTTGGAAAGTGTTAAACCTGGTGCAGCCCACCTATGCCAAATAAAGCGCAAGCAATCGCTAAACCCAGCGCAGCCCACCTATGCCAAATATCTCGCGAGATGGTGCCAAATCCGGCGCGCGCTTACACAAGCGCCCCTTTTCAGGAGGCCGAACGTAATCGTTGTGCAGTGGGTTGAGCGGCAGGATGCCGCGAGAGCTGTGTTGGGCCACGGATGGCCCGTCACAGCGGGCCCACGGAGCAATGATGGAGTGAGGGGAGTCGAGCGTAGCGAGACCCGGATGGCAGGGGCAAGCCTTCTTGGTTACTTCTGGGGCGACTGCCAGAAGTGACTCGCCGTAAGGGCGAAACCAATGGATCAAACACAACCGCAGCTGCGTTCGATCGACAGCAAAAGCATCGAAAGATGCATTCAGCTAGAGCTCTGCCTGCAAGGTTGTTGGCTCCTAGCTACACATAACGGGTATATAGCCAAAACCAAACCCCGCACGCGGCGGGGTTTGGTTTGCAGCAATTCGAGCCTTTAAGCCCTAAAGCAGCAATGTACGGATATCCCCCAGCACCTCGCCGAGGCGCTTGGTGAAGCGCGCGGCGGCGGCGCCGTTGATGACACGGTGGTCGTAGGACAGCGACAGCGGCAACATCAAGCGGGGCTGAAATGCCGCACCATCCCACACCGGCTGCATGCTGGCTTTACTCACGCCCAAGATCGCCACCTCAGGCGCGTTGACGATCGGCGTGAAACCGCTGCCGCCGATATGCCCCAAGCTTGAAATGGTGAAGCAGGCGCCTTGCATGTCATCGGCGGCGAGTTTTTTAGTGCGGGCTTTTTCCGCCAGCGCGGCCGCTTCGCCCGCCAGTTGCAGCAGGCTCTTTTGGTCGACATCCTTGATAACCGGCACCAGCAGGCCTTCTGGGGTGTCGACGGCGAAGCCGATGTTGACGTACTTCTTGCGAATGATCGCCTTACCAGACGGCGCCAGCGAGCTGTTGAAATCCGGCAGTTCTTTGAGCAAATGCGCGCAGGCTTTCAGTAGCAACGGCAACACGGTGAGCTTAACCCCGGCCTTCTCGGCCACGGCTTTTTGCGCGATGCGGAAGGCTTCCAGTTCAGTGATGTCGGCGGCGTCGAACTGGGTCACGTGCGGCACGTTGAGCCAGCTGCGGTGCAGGTTGCTGGCGCCGACTTGCATCAGTCGGGTCATCGGCACTTCTTCGATTTCACCGAACTTGCTGAAGTCGATCTCGGGAATCGCTGGGATGCCAGCACCGCCGCTTGCGCCGGCAGCCGGGGCTTGCTTGGCCTTGAGCAGCATCGCTTTGACGTGGGCTTGCACGTCCTCTTTGAGGATCCGGCCTTTTGGTCCGTTGCCTGGCACCGCCGCCAACTCGACACCGAACTCGCGCGCCAGCAGACGCACCGCAGGACCGGCGTGTACCTTGGCGCCATCACGCTTGGCAGTGGTACCCACGCTGGCCGCGGCGGCGGCTAGTGAGGCAATCGCGCTCACTTCGGCGGCGACCGCCGGATGAGCGCCGGCCGGGACCTTATGCACATCGCTGGCGGCTGCAGCCGGTGCTGGTGTTCCCGCTGGAGCCGCAGCGGAGCCGACTACCTTCAGCTGGAGAATAAAGTCGCCTGTGCCGACTTCGTCTTCCAGTTTGACGCCGATGCTTTCCACTACGCCGGCCACCGGCGAGGGGATTTCCATGCTGGCTTTGTCTGACTCTAAGGTAATCAGCGACTGGTCGACTTCGACGCTATCGCCGACCTTGATCAGCATTTCGATGATCTTGGCTTTGCCAGCCGAGCCGATATCCGGCACATGCACGTCCAGCACGCTGCTGGTCTGCGTGGTTGGCGCCGCAGCGGCGGCTGGCGCTGGCGCCGGGGTTGCAGGTGCTGCCGCTTGAGGCGCTGCAGTCGGTGCTGCTGGCGCGACATCGGCCGCCCCTTCGACTTCCAGCTCGAGCAGTTCGTCGCCTTCCTTTAAATGGTCGCCGAGTTTTATCTTCAGGCTTTTCACCACGCCGGCTTTGGGCGCTGGAATTTCCATGCTGGCCTTGTCCGACTCTAAGGTCAGCAGGCTTTGATCGGCTTCGATCCGGTCGCCAATTTTGACGAACAGCTCAATCACCTCGCCGCCACCGCTGCCGATGTCGGGTACGCGAATTAATTCACTCATCGTTGCGCTCCTTAGCAGTCCAGTGGGTTGAGTTTTTCCGGGTTGATACCAAACCGCACGATGGCCTCGGCCACTACTTTAGGTTCGATATCGCCACGGTCGGCGAGGGCTTCTAGGGCCGCCAAAACTACCCAGTTACGGTCTACTTCGAAGAAGTGCCGGAGTTTTTTACGGCTGTCGCTGCGCCCGAAACCGTCGGTGCCCAGCACCTTGAATTCCTTGCTTGGCACCCACTGGCGAATCTGCTCAGCGAACAGCTTCATGTAATCGGTAGAAGCAATCACCGGGCCTTTACGGCCGCCCAGGCACTGCTCGACATAGCTTGGCTGTGGCTTTTGTTGTGGGTGCAGGCGGTTGCGGCGCTCCACGGCCAGACCGTCGCGGCGCAGTTCGTTGAAGCTGGTGACGCTCCACACATCGGCCGCGACGTTGAACTCGTCACGCAGAATTATTGCCGCTTCACGCACTTCACGCAGGATGGTGCCGGAGCCTAGAAGCTGCACGTGGTGCGCTGCTTCTTTTTTGTCTTCTTCGAGCAGATACATGCCTTTGATGATGCCCTGCTCAACGCCGGCCGGGATGGCCGGTTGCTGGTAGGACTCGTTCATCACGGTGATGTAGTAGAAGACGTCTTGCTGCTCTTCGGTCATCTTCTGCATGCCGTCTTGGATGATCACCGCCAGCTCGTAGCCGTAGGTCGGATCATAAGTGCGGCAGTTGGGGATGGTGGCGGCCAGAATATGGCTGTGGCCATCTTCGTGCTGCAGGCCTTCGCCGTTGAGGGTGGTGCGCCCGGCGGTGCCGCCGATCAAAAAACCACGGGTGCGGCTGTCGCCAGCGGCCCAAGCGAGGTCGCCAATGCGCTGAAAGCCGAACATTGAATAGAAGATATAGAACGGCAGCATCGGCTGGTTGTGGGTGGAGTATGAGGTGCCTGCGGCAATGAAGGAACTCATGGCGCCGGCTTCGTTGATGCCTTCTTCGAGGATCTGGCCCTTCTTGTCCTCGCGGTAGAACATCACCTGGTCTTTATCCACTGGCTCGTACAGCTGACCGACCGAGGAGTAGATGCCGAGTTGGCGGAACATGCCTTCCATGCCGAAGGTGCGCGCTTCGTCCGGGATGATCGGCACGATGCGCTGGCCGATGTTCGGGTCCTTGATCAGTTGCGCGAGAACCCGCACGAAGGCCATGGTGGTGGAGATTTCGCGGTCACCGGAGCCGTCGAGGATGGCCTTGAGGGTTTCCAGTGGCGGCGTTGGAATGCTCAGGCTCTTGGCCCGACGCTGCGGCACGAAGCCGCCGAGGGCGGCGCGGCGCTCGCTCAGGTAACGGGCTTCGGCGCTGCCTTCTTCCGGGCGGAGAAACGGCAGGCTTTCCAGCTGATCGTCTTGGACCGGGATGTCGAAACGGTCGCGGAACTGCTTGAGGCTGTCGATATCGACTTTCTTGGTGTTGTGCGCGGTGTTTTTTGCCTCGCCCGCGCCGGTGCCATAACCCTTGACGGTCTTGGCCAAGATTACCGTTGGCTGTTCTTGGTGATTGACCGCCTGATGATAGGCCGCATAGACCTTGTACGGGTCGTGGCCGCCACGGTTGAGCTTCCAAATCTCGTCGTCGGAGAGGTCAGCGACCATCGCTTTGAGTTCTGGCGAGTTGAAGAAGTGATCGCGCACGAAAGCGCCGTCTTTGGCCTTGTAATTCTGGTATTCGCCGTCGATCACTTCATCCATGCGCCGCTGCAGGATACCGTCGACGTCTTTGGCCAATAGTGGGTCCCAGAAGCGGCCCCAGACCACCTTGTTGACGTTCCAGCCGCCGCCACGGAACACCCCTTCCAGCTCTTGGATGATCTTGCCGTTGCCGCGTACCGGGCCGTCGAGGCGCTGCAGGTTGCAGTTGATGACGAAGATTAGGTTGTCGAGTTTCTCGCGTCCGGCCAGCGAGATTGCCCCGAGGGATTCCGGCTCGTCGCACTCGCCGTCGCCCATAAAGCACCAGACTTTCTGCTTGCCGGCCGGGATAAAACCGCGTGCTTCTAGGTACTTCATAAAGCGTGCTTGGTAGATCGCTTGGATCGGGCCCAAGCCCATCGATACCGTCGGGAACTGCCAGAAGTCCGGCATCAGCCAAGGGTGCGGGTAGGACGACAGGCCTTGGCCATCGACTTCCTGACGGAAGTTGTTCATCTGCTCTTCGCTGATGCGCCCTTCCATAAAGGCGCGAGCGTAAACGCCGGGCGATGCATGACCTTGGAAGAAGATCAGGTCGCCACCGTGCTCGTCGGTTGGCGCTTGGAAGAAGTAGTTGAAACCGATGTCATACAGGGTCGCCGAGGAAGCAAAGCTGGAGATGTGCCCGCCTAGATCGGAGTCTTTTAAATTGGTGCGCATCACCATGGCCAGCGCATTCCAGCGCACCAACGAGCGAATGCGGCGTTCCATAAACAGGTCGCCAGGCATGCGTGCTTCGTGGGTCAGCGGGATGGTGTTGCGGTATGGCGTGGTGATCGCATACGGCAGCTGTGAACCACTGCGGGTGGCCAACTCGCCCATGCGGGTCATCAGGTAGTGCGCGCGGTCTTCACCCTCGTTATCAAGGACGGACTCAAGGGCGTCCAGCCATTCCTGGGTTTCGACGGGATCGAGGTCTTGCATGGCTTGCTCCAGGGCGTAAAGGCTTCCAGAATCGGTAGCCTGGGTGCGCGGCTGGCCTTGTGGGCCGAGCGCGGAAATTATTAGTTTTACCGGGGTTAATCCGGGCTTCTGTAGTTTTACTACATATTGACGTTCGAATCAGCTTTTTTGCTACATTTCTGAGTAGTAAAACTACAAAGAGGCGGCGGGTGCCACCTGATGTGCCGTTAATTTTTTATATTCTGCTGACTGTTTTAGAGGATAGACCATGAGTTTGCCGTCGCTGATCCGCGTGCCCGAGTGCCTTAACGCCACCCTTGAGCTGGCTGAGAACACTTGGCTGGCCGCAGTCACGGCGCTGGCCGGCAGTGCCTTGGCGCGTTGGCAGGCGTGGCCCGCACCGCGTCAGGCGGCCTTTGCGCGGGTGTTGGCGGCCAGCGATTTTGTTAGCGAACAGGCCAGCCGTGACCCGCTGATGCTGCTCGACTTGGCCGACTCAGGCGAGCTAGAGCGCCGCTTGGCGCCCGGCGAGTTGCGCGAGCAAATCCAGGCCGCCCTAACGCAGTGCGCCAGCGAAGATGAGTTGGCGCGTTTGCTGCGTCGTCTGCGCAATCGGCAACAACTGCGGATCATTTGGCGCGATGTGAATCGCTCGGCCGAACTGCGCGAGACCTGCGTCGATCTCACCGACATGGCCGAAGTTTGTATCGATCTGGCCTATCACTGGCTGTATGCCCGGCACTGCGAACAGTTTGGTACGCCGACCGGCGCGCGCAGTGGCGAGGCCCAGCACATGGTGGTGCTGGGGATGGGCAAACTGGGCGCCCATGAGCTGAACCTGTCCTCGGATATTGACCTGATTTTTGCCTACGCCGAGGGCGGCGAAACCTGCGGGGTGAAGCGCCCGCTGGATAACCAAGAGTTTTTTATTCGCCTCGGCCAGCGGCTGATCAAGGCCTTGGACGCGATTACCGTGGATGGTTTCGTGTTTCGTGTCGATATGCGCCTGCGCCCATACGGCACCGGCGGCGCGCTGGTGTTGAGTTTTAATGCGCTTGAGCAGTATTACCAAGATCAGGGGCGCGACTGGGAACGCTACGCAATGATCAAGGCGCGGGTGGTGGCTGGCGATCAGCAGGCGGGTAAGCGCTTGTTGGAGATGCTCCTGCCGTTCGTCTACCGGCGCTACTTGGACTTTTCCGCCATCGAAGCGCTGCGCGCGATGAAGCAACTGATTCAGCAGGAAGTGCGCCGCAAAGGCATGGCCGAGAACATCAAGCTCGGTGCTGGCGGCATTCGTGAAGTGGAGTTTATTGCCCAGGCATTCCAGTTGATTCACGGTGGCCGTGACCTTAGCTTGCAGCATCGACCACTGCTCAAGGTGCTTAATGTGCTGGAAGGGCAGGGTTATTTACCGCCGGCAGTGGTGACCGAGCTGCGCGAGGGCTACGAGTTTCTGCGCTACACCGAGCACGCCCTGCAAACCTTGGCGGACCGGCAAACCCAGATGCTCCCCGACGGCGCGCTGGAGCGTGAGCGGGTGGCGTTTATTATGGGCTTTGCCGACTGGCCGAGTTTTCATCAGCAATTGCTGTACTGGCGTGGTCGGGTCGATTGGCATTTCCGTCAGGTGATCGCCGATCCCGACGAGGTTGAGGGCGAAGCCGCGCTCGCTTGCGTGGGGGTCGAGTGGTTGCCCTTGTGGGAAGACTCGCTGGATGACGAGGCCGCGTGCCGGCAATTGACCGAAGCCGGTTTTGTCGATGCACAAGCCAGCTTGCAGCGGCTGGTCGGCCTGCGCAGTGGCGGTCAGGTGCGCGCCATGCAGCGCCTCGGCCGCGAGCGTTTGGATGCGTTTATTCCACGCTTGTTGGCTCAGGCCGTGGAGCACGCGCAACCCGACTTGGTGCTTGAACGGGTGTTGCCGTTGGTGGAAACCGTGGTGCGTCGCTCGGCGTATTTGTTGCTGCTCAGCGAAAATCCCACGGCCATGCAACGCCTGCTCAGGTTGTGCACCGCCAGCCCGTGGATTGCCGAGCAGATGACCCGTTTCCCTTCGCTGCTCGACGAGCTACTGAATGAGGCGCGGCTATTTAAACCGCCGCTGGCCCCGGAGTTGGCGGCCGAGTTGCGCGAGCGTTTGATGCGCATTCCCGAAGACGATCTTGAGCAACAAATGGAGGCGCTGCGGCACTTTAAGTTAGCCCATCGCTTGCGCGTGGCCGCCTCGGAAATCGCCGGCACCTTGCCGCTAATGAAAGTTAGTGACTATTTAACCTGGCTGGCCGAGGCGATTATCGAGCAGGTGTTGGCGCTGGCGTGGCGCCAGACGGTGAGCAAATACGGTACGCCCAAACGTGCCGATGGCAGCCTGTGCGCCCCGGATTTCATCATTGTCGGTTACGGCAAGGTCGGCGGTATCGAACTGGGCCACGGCTCGGATTTGGACTTGGTGTTTATCCATGATGGCGACCCGCAGGCGGAAACCGACGGGCTTAAGGCCATCGATGGCGCGCAATTTTTCACCCGTTTAGGCCAGCGGATCATCCATTTGCTCACCGCGCAAACCAACTCTGGGCAGCTCTATGAAGTGGATATGCGTCTGCGTCCGTCCGGCGCCTCGGGCTTGCTGGTTAGCTCGCTGGGCGCCTTTGTCCGCTACCAAGAGAGCGAGGCCTGGACGTGGGAGCATCAAGCCTTAGTCCGTGCTCGAGTCTTGGTCGGCTGCCCGCGAGTGGCGGCGGCATTCGAGGCGATTCGAGCGCAAGTGCTGAGCCGCCAGCGTGATCTCGAGCCGCTGCGGCTAGAAGTCAGCGAGATGCGCGCGAAGATGCGCGACAACCTCGGCAGCCGGGAAACGGCAGCCGGCACTGCGGCCAATGCCTTCGAAGCCACGGCGCAGTTCGACCTCAAGCAGGACGCCGGCGGTATCGTTGATATCGAATTTATGGTGCAATACGCGGCTCTGGCGTGGTCGCACGAGCACCCAGAGTTGCTCCAATACACCGATAACATGCGAATTCTGGATGGTCTGCAGCAGGTCGGCAGGCTGTCTGCAGCAGATGTTTTGCTGCTGCAAGAGGCTTACAAAACGTATCGCGCCGCCGCCCATCGGCAAGCACTGCAAAAGCAGCCGGGGCTGGTCAGCGGCGAACAGTTTCACCCAGAGCGCCACGCGGTAATGCGTATCTGGCATGAGTTGGGCTTGAGCTGATGGTCCAATCTGCCAACAATCAAACAATAGGAGCAGGCAACTATGTCGATGGCTGATCGTGATGGCGTTATTTGGTATGACGGTGAACTGGTGCCGTGGCGCGATGCCACCACCCACGTATTAACCCATACCCTGCATTACGGCATGGGCGTGTTTGAGGGCGTGCGCGCCTACAACACCCCAGAAGGCACGGCCATCTTCCGCCTCGAAGCGCACACCGATCGCTTGTTCGATTCGGCGCACATCATGAACATGAAAATTCCTTTCACTAAGGAAGAACTCAACGAGGCGACCCGCGCCGCCGTCCGTGAGAACAACCTGGAAAGCGCTTATATCCGCCCGATGGTGTTCTACGGATCGGAAGCCATGGGCCTGCGCGCCACCGGCCTGAAAGTGCGGGTGATAGTCGCGGCCTGGCATTGGGGTGCGTACATGGGTGAAGAGGCCCTGAAGACCGGGATTAAAGTGCGTACCAGCTCCTTTACCCGCCATCACGTGAACATCTCGATGACTCGCGCCAAGGCCAACGGCAACTACATCAATTCGATGTTGGCGCTGCAAGAAGCCATCTCTGGCGGCGCCGACGAGGCCATGCTGCTGGACACCGAAGGCTATGTAGCGGAAGGCTCGGGCGAGAACATCTTCTTGGTGCGCAATGGCGTGGTCTACACCCCGGAAGTGACCTCGTGCCTGAATGGCATCACCCGTAACACCATTCTGACCCTCGCTGCCGAGCTGGGCATTCAGGTGATCGAGAAACGCATCACCCGTGATGAGGTGTATATCGCCGACGAGGCCTTCTTCACCGGCACCGCCGCCGAAGTCACGCCGATCCGCGAAGTCGATGGCCGCACCATTGGCATTGGCAGCCGTGGCCCGGTCACTGAGAAGCTGCAGAAGGCTTACTTCGACTTGGTCACTGGTCAGACCAGCGCGCACCCTGAGTGGCGCACGCTGGTTAAATGAAGCTACTGCGCTAGGCCATGCGGCGTTGAAGGTCGGCTCGGACTGCTCATTTACAGCTCGTAAACTCCGCGTCCTCGCCGACTTTCGCCTTGCATCGCCGTCGCTCGCGACGCTTCATGCAAGGGCATGAACACTTGATCCGCCTCTTCGGTCGTTTCTGGAATTAGCATGAACATACTGATCATTGGCCCCAGCTGGGTCGGCGACATGGTGATGGCGCAGACACTGTTTGAGTGCCTGCAGCAGCGTCATCCCGGCTGTGCGATTGACGTGCTGGCACCCGAGTGGAGCCGGCCGATTCTCGAGCGCATGCCGCAGGTGCGTAACACCCTGAGCTTCCCGCTCGGCCATGGCGTGCTGGATATCGCTAGCCGTCGGCGCATCGGCAAGGGCTTGGCCGGTCAATACGATCAGGCGATCTTGCTGCCCAACTCGCTGAAATCTGCCTTGCTGCCGTGGTTCGCCGGGATTGCCAAACGCACCGGCTGGAAGGGCGAGATGCGCTACGGTCTGCTCAACGACCTGCGCACGCTGGACAAAGACCGCTACCCGCTGATGATCGAACGCTTTATGGCGCTGGCCTTCGAGCCGGGGGCCGCGTTGCCGCAGCCGTATCCGCGGCCGAGCTTGCAGATAGACCCGCTCAGTCGCGACGCGGCCTTGGCCAAGTTTGCCTTGAGTCTCGATCGCCCGGTGCTGGCCCTGTGTCCCGGTGCCGAGTTCGGCGAGGCCAAACGCTGGCCCGCCGAGTATTACGCCAAGGTCGCCGAGCTGAAAATCCGTGCCGGCTGGCAGGTTTGGTTGTTTGGCTCGCAGAACGATCATCCGGGCGGTGAAGACATCCGCATGCGCCTGATTCCGGGCCTGCGCGAAGAGTGCGTAAACCTGTCTGGCGCCACCTCGCTGGCCGAAGCCATCGACTTAATGTCCTGCGCCTCGGCAGTGGTGGCCAATGATTCCGGCTTGATGCACGTGGCCGCCGCGCTGAACCGGCCGCTGGTGGCGGTGTACGGCTCGACTTCGCCGCAGTTCACCCCGCCCTTGGCCGATCAGGTCGAGATCGTGCGGCTCGGCCTTGAATGCAGCCCGTGCTTCGAGCGTACTTGCCGCTTCGGTCACTACGACTGCTTGCGTCAGCTCAAGCCGCGTCCGGTCATGGAGGCGCTGGAGCGCTTAGTCAGCGATCCGGTAGAGGTGCAATAGTTTTGCGGGTATTGCTGATCAAGACCTCGTCCTTGGGCGACGTGATTCATAGCCTGCCGGCGCTGACCGATGCGGCGCGGGCGATTCCCGGCATTCAGTTTGACTGGGTGGTGGAGGAGGGCTTTGCCGAGATTCCTCGCTGGCACCCCGCCGTTGCTCAAGTGATCCCGGTGGCGCTGCGGCGCTGGCGCAAGCACCTTTGGCAAACCCTACGCAGCGGCGAGTGGGCAGCGTTCAAGCAGCGTTTGCAAGCAGCCGATTATGATTTGGTGATTGATGCGCAGGGCTTGCTAAAGAGCGCGCTGCTGACTTGTTACGTCAAAGCGCCGGTTGCTGGGCTGGATCGTCACTCTGCCCGTGAACCGCTGGCCGCACGTTTCTATGCGCGTCCACAGCCGGTGGCGTGGGGGCAGCATGCGGTGGAACGGGTGCGCCAGTTATTTGCCCAAACACTGGGTTATCCGTTGCCGTCCGGCGTTGGCGACTACGGTTTAAGTCGTGCGCGCTTGGCCGGTGATGCAGTCGCTGCGCCCTACGTGCTGTTTCTGCATGGCACGACTTGGGCGACCAAGCATTGGCCCGAAGCCTATTGGCGCCAGTTAGCTGAGCGCTTGAATGGGCAAGGCCAGGCGGTGCAGTTGCCGTGGGGCAATGCCGAGGAACAGGCGCGCGCCGTGCGCTTGGCGCAGGGTCTAGAGCATGTGACGGTGTTGCCGAAATTGAATCTGGCCGGGGTGGCCAAAGTGGTGGCCGGTGCTCGCGCTTGCGTGGCGGTGGACACCGGCCTCGGACATTTGGCCGCCGCCTTGGATGTGCCAAGCCTGTCGTTATACGGCCCGACCAATCCAGGCTTTACCGGTGCGTATGGCCGCTCGCAGGTGCATCTGGCCAGCAACTTTGCCTGTGCTCCGTGCATGAAGAAAACCTGTGCTTATCAACCGACCGCCGCCGAGCGCGCGCAGTTTGATCTGTCGCGCGAGTCACCGCTGTGCTTCACCCGCTTGTCGCCGCTGCACGTGGCCAGCCAGTTAGAGGCGCTGCTGTGCGCGTCGGAGAGTCGTTAATGCAGTTGGCCTTTATTCTTTACAAATATTTCCCCTACGGCGGTTTGCAGCGCGACTTTATCCGCATCGCCCTGGAGTGCCAGCAGCGTGGCCACGCTATTCGCGTGTATACGCCGATCTGGGAGGGTGAGGTGCCGGCCGGGTTCGAGGTGGTGGTGGTGCCGGTCAAGGCGCTGTTTAACCATAGACGCAACGAGAAACTGACAGCGTGGATCAAAGCCGACTTGCTTAAGCGTCCGGTTGATCGGGTGGTTGGCTTTAACAAAATGCCCGGGCTGGATGTTTACTACGCCGCCGACGGTTGCTTCGAGGACAAGGCGCAAACCCTGCGCAACAGCCTGTACCGTCAGTGGGGCCGCTACAAGCACTTTGCCGATTATGAACGGGCGGTATTTGCCCCCGAGTCTAAGACCGAAATCCTGATGATTTCTGAGGTGCAGCAACCGCTGTTTGTTAAGCATTACGCCACCCAGACCGAGCGTTTTCATCTGCTGCCGCCGGGGATTACTCAAGACCGCCGCGCGCCAGCCAATGCCAGCGAGATTCGCGCCGAGTTTCGCCGCGAATTCAGCTTGGCCGAGACGGACTTGCTACTGGTGCAAATCGGCTCCGGCTTTAAAACCAAGGGTTTGGACCGCAGCCTCAAGGCGCTGGCCGCCTTGCCGTTAGAGCTCAAGCAGCGCACGCGGTTAATCGCCATTGGCCAGGACGATCCGTCCACGTTCAAGCTGCAAGCCAAGGCCTTGGGCGTGTCGGAACAGGTGAGTATTCTCAAGGGCCGTAGCGACATTCCACGGTTTTTGCTGGGGGCCGATTTACTGATTCATCCGGCCTATAACGAAAATACCGGCACCGTACTGCTGGAGGCCTTGGTCGCCGGCCTGCCGGTGTTGGTCAGCACGGTGTGCGGCTACGCGCATTATATTGCCGAGGCCGATTGCGGCCGGGTACTGCGCGAGCCGTTCGAGCAGGCGCAACTTAATCAGCAACTCTCGGCGATGCTTGGCGACGATGCTGGACGCGCCGCTTGGGGCGCTAATGGCTTGGCGTTTGCTGCCAAGGCTGATCTGTATTCCATGCCGCAGCACGCGGCCGATGTGATTGTGGCGGAGCGGGCATGAAGTTGCAGTTGAGTGAGCCGTTTAAAACCTTGTGGCAGGGCCAGGACCCATTCGCCGGCGTCGAGGCTCTGCAAGGTGTGGTCTATCGCGAGCTGGAAGGCCGCCGCACGCTACGCACCGAGGTGGCTGGGCGCGGTTATTTTGTGAAAATTCACCGCGGCATCGGCTGGGGTGAAATCGTCAAAAACCTACTCAGCGCCAAGTTGCCGGTGCTGGGTGCCGAGCAAGAATTAATTGCCATTCAGCGCCTGCGTGAGGTCGGCGTGCCGAGCATGACCGCGGTGGCCTTTGGCGCGCGGGGCAACAATCCGGCGGCGCAGCATTCGTTTATCGTCACCGAAGAGTTGGCGCCAACCGTCAGTTTGGAAGACTTCAGTCTCGACTGGGTTAAGCAGCCGCCCGCCGTAAAGCTCAAGCACGCGCTGATCGCCGAGGTGGCGAAGATGACCGGCACCATGCACCGTGGCGGAGTTAATCACCGCGACTGTTATATCTGTCACTTCTTGCTGCACACCGATAAACCAGTGACGGCCGAAGACTTCAAGCTCTCGCTGATCGACCTGCACCGCGCCCAGACCCGCCCGGCGATTACCCGGCGCTGGCGCGATAAAGATCTGGCCGCGCTGTATTTCTCGGCGTTGGATATCGGCCTAACAAAGCGCGACAAGCTGCGCTTTGTTAAAGGCTACTTTGCCGCGACCAAAGGCCCGCAGCCATTGCGACAGACCTTGCGCGAAGAGGCGCGGCTGCTGGCTTGGCTGGAAGGCAAGGCGGTGAAGTTGTATGACCGCAAGCAGCGTTATGGGGATGCGCTCTGATGGCAGCTTGGAAATTGGCGCCTGCCTACAGTCAGTTAAGCGAAGATTTTGGCAGCTTGGCGGCGGTGTTTGCGCTACAGGGAGAGCGCATCACTAAGGATGCGATCTCGGAAGTTATTCGTGTCGAACGTCAAGGTGTGCGCTATTACGTTAAGCGCTACCGCACTGCCGGCAAGGGCTTGCGGCGGTATTTGGCACGCACCCGGGTCACCACCGAGTGCCGTAATCTTAAGCGTTTTGGCAAATGGGATGTGCCTACCCCTGAAGTGGTGGCAGCCGGTTTGCAGCGGCATAACGGTGCCTTTGTGTGTGGTGCTCTGATCACCCGTGAGTTGGTCGGCACGCAAGACTTGGCCTATCTGGTTAATCAGCGTGACCCGCGCTTACTTCAACCCGACTGGCTGCGTTCGGTCAGCCAGCAGGTGGCGGCTATTACCCGGCGCTTGCATGATCATCACTTCACCCATAACGATTTGAAATGGCGGAATTTGTTGGTCGATGAGGCCGGTAAGGTGTTTCTTATCGATTGCCCGTCCGGCAGCTTTTGGTGGGGGCCGGTGCTCAGTTACCGGATCATTAAAGACCTAGCCTGCCTGGATAAAGTCGCCAAACAGCAACTGACTCGCACCCAGCGCTTGCGTTTTTATTTGCAATATCGTGGCCGCGAGCGCCTGAATGGGTCGGACAAAAAACGTATTCGCAAGGTTGTGGGCTTTTTCGAGGGGCGCGAGTGAACGACTTTATTGCCGACCAAGATCGCGGCATTCTCGCGGCTCATCAACTCGACAGCTTTGAGGCCCTTTGGGCACTGGAGTTGGAGGCAGTGGATGAGCCGAACACCGAGCGCGGTGGCTACAGTACGGTGTCACGCTTAGTCCTCGGCGAGCACGCCTACTACCTCAAGCGCCAGACTAATCATCTAACTCGCAGTCTGGTCCGCCCTTTTGGTGAGCCGACCTTCGCCCGCGAACTGCGCAATATCCAGCGCTATCAGCAACTGGGTATTCCCGCCTTGCAGGCCGCGTTCTTTGCCGAGCGTAAAGCCCCGGGCAAGCACTGCGCTCTTTTACTGACCCGGGCTCTGGATGGTTGGACCGATATGTATGAGCTGCTGGGTCAGTGGCCGCAGTTTAGTGCGGCTCAGCAGCAGGCGATTATTCTCGCGGTGGCCGCCTTGGCCAAACAGTTACACGCTGCAGGGCAGTTACATGGCTGCTTTTATCCAAAGCATATTTTTCTGCGCGAGCAGCAGTCAGGCTATGGCGCTTGCCTGATCGACTTAGAGAAAACTCGACCGATGCGCTTACGCCGCAGCGACCGGATCAAGGATTTGGAAACCCTGTTGCGCCGTGCCAGCGTCTGGGAGGCAGCGGAGGTGCAGTTGTTCTTGCAGCATTACCTGGATGAAGGCGAAGACCTTTCGCTATGGTCGCAGCGCCTTGGTCTGCGTCAACAGCACAAACAGGCACGTCGATGAGGCTCAGTCAGTTAGCGCAAATCGGGCGCACCCCCGCGTTGCCGTTGCAGGTGCAGTTGGGCACGGGCGCTGACGCGGCCACCCTAACGTTGCAAAGCCTGCTGCGGGTGCTGCCCGGCCAGCGTTATGTTGGCGTGGCGCAGTGGCGTGGGCGTACCGTGCTGGCTAAGTTATTGGTCGGCAGCAAGGCCGCGCGGCATTTTCAGCGTGAACGTGACGGCGCCAAACTGTTGGCCGAACAAGGCTTGACCACCCCACAGCTGCTCGCTGACGGCCTGCAAGACGCTGAGGGTGGCTGGCTGTTGTTTGATTATCTGGAGGGTGCGCAGAGTCTTGCTGAGCTTTGGCGTCAGCAGGATGCGGGCGAGCAACTGACGCCGCCGCGTGAAGCCTTACTCGGCACGGCCTTGGCGACCATCGCGCAGCTGCACGGTCGCGGCCTATGGCAGGCGGACTTGCATCTAGACAACCTGCTCCAGCATCACGGCCAGCTGTATTTGATCGACGGTGGCGGGGTTTTGGCGCAAACGCCGGGGCAGCCGTTAGCACTGGATAAAGTGCTGGAAAACCTCGGGGTGCTGTTTGCTCAGTTGCCGCCGATGAGCGAAGACGAGCTTGAGCAGCTGCTGGTGCATTACCTGCTGGCCAATAGCGAGCACGCCCTGCAACTGGATTTGCTGTTAAAAGAAGTGGTCAAGGTCCGCCGTTGGCGCCTGCGTGATTACCTGAAAAAGATCGGCCGTGACTGCAGCTTGTTTAGCGCCAAAGTTGGCGCTTTTGGCTTGCTTGTGGTGCGCCGCGAGCGCGAGGCGCAGTTGCAGCCGTTGCTGGCCGCGCCAGATGCTTATCTGGAACAAGGCCGGCAATTTAAAGGTGGCGGCGCGGCCACGGTGGCGCAGGTTGAGTTAAGCGGCCAACCGCTGCTGGTCAAACGCTACAACATCAAACATCTGGCTCATTGGTTTAAGCGCTTTTGGCGTCCGAGCCGCGCTTGGCACAGTTGGCGCGAGGGTAATCGGCTGGAGTTACTGGGGATTGCTACCGCCCACCCCTTGGCAGTCGTGGAGCGGCGCTGGTGCTGGTTGCGCGGTACCGCGTACCTGATTACCGAATATCTGCCCGGACAAGATATAATCGCCCACTTTGCGCCCTACCTAGACGTGACTCCGCCGCTTGCACAGTTGCAGGCGTTAGATAGATTGTTTGCCGGGCTGTTGCGTGAGCGCATCAGCCATGGCGACTGCAAGGGGCATAACCTGCTCTGGGATGGCGCTAACTGGGCGCTGATTGATCTAGATGCCATGCGCCAACATTCTGGTGCTGGCAGTTTTAAGCGTGCCTATGCACGTGACCGAGCACGATTTCTGCGTAACTGGCCGGCCGATTCGGCACTTCACCAGCTACTCGACCAACGTTTACCGCAGGTGCCCGGCACCTGCCCTGAAAGAGGCTAAACCCTGTGGCATTGATCATTCTCGGCCTGTCCGGCGCCTTGAGCCATGACCCTTCGGCGGCGTTGTATATCGACGGCAAACTGGTTGCTGCAGTGGAAGAAGAGCGCTTTGTGCGCGACAAACATGCCAAACATCGCATGCCCTACGAGTCGGCCAAGTTCTGTTTAGAGCAAGCCGGGATCAAACCGAGCGATGTCGATGTGGTGGCGATTCCGTTCGCGCCGATCAGCATCTTCGACAAGGCTCGTTGGCACTACGCCAAGCGCTACTGGTACGCGCCAGATCGCGCTCTCGATGCGATCCTGATGGGCAACCGCCGTTACAAACGCTACCGAACCAAAATCAACTGGTGTTTGGAGCAGCTGGGTTTCGACTTGAAAAAGGTCAAGATCGAAGCAGTCGAACACCACTTGGCCCACGCCGCCAGTGCCTACCATTGCTCGGGTTTTAAAGAAAAAACTGCGATTCTCGGCATCGACGGCAAAGGCGAGTACGCCACCACCTTCTTCGGCTACGGCGAGAACGGCAAGATCCACAAGATCAAAGAGTTCTTCGATCCAGACTCGCTCGGCGGCCTGTACGGCGCGATCACCGAATTCCTCGGTTTCGAGATGCTCGATGGCGAGTTCAAGGTCATGGGCATGGCGCCCTATGGCGATGCCAGCAAGTACGATTTCTCCCGTCTGGCCAAGTTTGAAAACGGCGAATTGGTGATCAACACCGAATACGCCAACGTCATCGGCCTGCGCCGCTACAAAGAGAAGGGCAAAGGTTTTTACTTCACGCCCAAGCTGATCGAGTGGCTGGGGCCGAAACGCGAAGGCGATATCGCTGACGACCCGTACATCCACTACGCCGCCAGCATGCAAGCGCTGTTCGAGAAATTGGCGCTGCAGATGATGGATTACTACCTCGGTGACATCCTCAAAGAAACCGGCAAGCTGGTGTTCGCCGGTGGCTGCGCCCTGAACGTGAAACTCAACCAAAAGATCATCGCCCGTCCAGAAGTTAAAGAGCTGTTCGTGCAGCCGGCCTCGGGTGACGCCGGTACGGCGGTGGGTGCGGCGGCCTTTATCTCGCACAAGCGTGGCGTGCCAGTGGAGAAGATGGAACACGTCTATCTTGGCCCTGAGTACAGCAACGAGGACGTGATCGCCGCCTGCGCCCGTCATGCGCACAAGCCGCAGTGGACGCAGATCGACAACATGCCGCAACGCATCGCCAAGATCATGGTCGCTGGTAATCCAGTGGCTTGGTTCCAGGGCCGTATGGAATTCGGTCCACGCGCCTTGGGCGGTCGCTCGATCATCGGTTGCCCAAGCGTGCCGGGCGTGGCCGACCGGATCAACGCGCAGATTAAATTCCGCGAGCGCTGGAGGCCCTTCTGCCCGTCGATGCTCGACACAGTCGCGCCACAGATGTTCAAGATCGATCATCCAAGCCCGTTTATGACCTTCACCTTCGAAGTGAATGACGAGTGGAAGCAGCGGGTCGGCGAAGTGGTGCACGAAGACGGCACCTCCCGCGCTCAGGTGCTCAAGCGCGAATACAACCCGCGCTACTACGACATGATGCTCGAGCTGGAAAAACTCACCGGTAATGGAGTGTCGCTGAACACCTCACTGAACCGGCGTGGTGAAGCCATGATCTGCTCACCAACCGACGCCCTCGACATGTTCTTCGGCTCGGATCTTGAATACTTGATCATGCAGGATATCTTGGTGGTCAAGGATGGCCTCGAGCGCTATGACGATGCCTGATCTGCTCATTAGCGTTGTAATTCCGGCCTATAACTATGCTCAGACGTTGGCGCGGGCGGCTGTATCGGTAATTGATCAGCTCGATGGACAGTGCGAACTGATTATTATTGATGACGGCTCGACCGATACTACTCCGCAAGTTGTGGCGTCTTTGCAGTCGAACTACCCAGGAAGATTCAGAGCCATTCACAAGGTCAACGGCGGTCTTGCCTCCGTCCGCAATCTTGGTATCGATGAAGCTCGCGGCTCCTATCTTGTGTTTCTTGATGCCGATGATGAAATGGTCATTGATGCGCTAAAAAATCTGCGCCAGTGCATTCAACAGAACCCGGCAGCACGCTTAATTATCGGCGGTCATTATTCCGTGCGCGAGGACGGTCGAGAAACCTTGTCCCTGCCAGGACCTTTGCCAGGAACAGCGGCGGCGCGAGTTAAAGCGTATTTGCTAGATAAAACACTTGGCATTGCTAATGGTGCCTGCGCAATGCATCGTGAGGTATTCAACACAGGTCGTTATCCGCAAGCCTTTCGTAATGCCGAAGATATTCCGGTGTTTGCCCAGGTTTTTGCTCGCTATGACTGCGTGGTTGTTAATGCTGCGTTGGCGCGCATTTATAAGCATAACGATAGTCTTCGGCATAACTTGGAATACGATATTGAAGTGGGTGTTGGTTTAGTTGATGAGGTTTTTGAGAGCGGCCGCTTGCCTGATTCGATGAAAATTTTTAAGCGGGCATTTACCGCACAGCGCTATCTTTCGCTATTTAGGGCGCAAGATGCCGCGGGGCATGGTGTTCGTGCTAAAGAGTTTTATCGGCAAGCGATACGCATCGATTGGCGTGCAGTTTTTCGCTGGTCTTATACGCGAAAAGCGCTTCGTTTGTGGTTGAAGTAAAATCGATGAGGATCTTGGCATTAAGCTCTGCTGGGCGTCAGCCTGATATTTCAGGTATGTATAAAAGCCTTGGGCAGTTCTATGCGGTTGAACTTTTAATTCTTGATAAGACCGCTCAGCGAAATTTGTCTAAAACGCTAAAGAAAGTTGATTTTTCTAGTTATGATCGAATACTGCTGGATTTAAATTTTAAGCATATTTATCAACAGACAAATTTTCTTAGCGCTCTTTGCGGATTACTGGTTTATGAAGAGGATGCGTGCCAGAACTATTTAACGAATTCACGTTGGTATTCGCGGTTTAGTCGTTTTTATCGGTCGCTGCCGAATGCCCGCATAGTGGTGACGGGTGCCAGCGTGGCTGCTCGGTTGCAGGCGGAAGGCTTCGCTGTAAGTTTTGCACCCAAGGGCTACGATCCAGCTCGGCAATATCTGCAGCCTGTGTCGGCTGATCTGCAGCGGCGTGAGATTGAACTGGGCTTTATCGGACGTACCGCCAGCGCCGCTTACGCCGGGCGCAAAGAACTGCTGGAGCAACTGGCTGCCGCTGAGCCTTTGCAACTGCTGCGCACCGAACCGGGCGACGCCTATCGGCAGATGCTTAATCGTATTCGGCTGTTTATCAGTGCCGATGTTGGCTTGGGCGAGTACATGGCCAAGAACTTCGAGGCTATGGCCTGCGGTTGTGTGTTGCTGGCTTGGCGGCAGGGCAGTGAAGAGCCGGCTATTGGGTTGCGCGATGGCGAGCACCTGCTGCTGTATAGCAATCTAGCGGAGTTGCGCGAACATATAGCGGCGCTACGCAGCGATCCCGTTCGGGCGCAGCGCATTGCCGATGCCGGTCGGGCTTTTGTTGAAGCGCGGTTAAGTTATCCACACTTGGCTGCGCGGATGGCGACGTTGTTGGCGGAACCTTGGCCTCTAGTTGCGCCGCTCACTGGCTGGCGAGCTTTCTGCCAGCGTTTTGGCTTTATTTGAAAGGGTTGCTATGAGCGAGTCGAATGCAGGTGCTGGCAGCGGCGAGCAACCTTTGGTCAGCGTGATTATCGCCTCTTACAATCACGGGCCCTATATCGAGGCCAGCATCGCCAGCGTGCTGGCGCAAACCTACGGCAATATCGAGTTGTTGGTGGTCGATGACGGCTCCAGCGATGACAGCGTCGAGCGCATTCAGCGGCTGCAACGGCTGCAACGGCTGCATGATTTTGATTTTCGCGTACAAAAAAACCAAGGCTTGTCGCGCACCCTCAATGAAGCCGTGGAGCGCGCCCGTGGTGAGTTGATCGCCCCGTTTGGTTCGGATGACGTGATGTTGCCGCAGCGCTTGGCGCTGCAAGTTGCGTACATGCAAGGCAAGCCGGAGGTGGGTATTTGCGCCGGCAATATCGAGGAGATTGACGCGGCTGGCAATTCGCGGGGAGTGCCCCGTCCGCTGCAATGGAGGCGTTTGGGCTTCGATGATGTGTTTCTCAATCGCCAACCCGGCGCGCCGGCCCCGACCCTGTTGTTTCGCCGCGAAGCCTTGGCGAAAGTCGGTGGCTTCGACCCGCAGATTCGCCTGGAAGACCTGTACATTCAGCTGAAGATCACCCGCGCGGGTTATTTTGTCGACATACTCGGCGAAGTGTTGGCGCAGTACCGGGTGCACGGCAGTAATACCTACAAGAACTACCGCTTTATGGTCGATAACGTGCTGCGCACCTATGCACAGTTCAGCGACCATCCGGATTATGCCGAGGTCTGCGCGCGCTTTCGCAATTCGATGCTGCTCAAGTGCGCACGGCAAGACAAAGCTTTGGCGCGCGAGTTGCTGGCCGAGCTGCCGGTACGTCGCTGGGACCGCAAGACCTTACGTGGTCTCTGGCGTCTGGCTCTGCCCGCTCGCCGGGCGTGAGAGGGCGTAAGCGATAAACCCGTCAAGATCATTGCTACAGAGTTTATCGACGATCTGCTGGATCTCGGCCTCTGGCCACTCCCACCAAGCGCTCTCAAGCAAGGCTGTTCGGGTTTGCTCATCAAAGCGCCAGCGCACCTGCTCAGCCGGCCATGACGGCACAGGGTGCCACGTTGCTGCCTGTCACCACGTCGCCAAGCTTTCGATGTGTACGGTTTCCGGCAAATACTCGGGGTAGGCGTTGACCTAGTCGGTACGGTGCTGAACACCGAGAAAAGTCTCCGCGTTATCTGCTGTTGAGCAATAACTGCCGACGGCTAACGTTGTGCATTCATCATAGTCGCGTACCACCGGAGTACCATATTGCACCGTCCCGTCTGGTAGTTTGAGCGGCGTATGCGAAAGCGCTTCTAGGGGCGTTAGAGTCGCGCAGTACAGGGTTTTCGAGCCAGCGTTTCTAGTCTTCGCGTAGACGCTATTTAAACTTTTTCGATAGACCCGTGCGCTGTCTCTGTGGGTAACTTGCGGTTGAGTCGAGTCGCCGCCAGCAGCGCCAGCGGTATCCAAATCAAAAACCATTGTTCTTTCGGTCTGGAAAAGAACGCACTGCCCTCGGTCAGTCCGGCGAAAAAGCCGAACACAACCAGGGTCGAGGCGATTAGTACTGCGGGCTGCTGGCGCCGTTGCCAAGCGTAAGTCATAGCGTAGGCGTACATCAGTAGCCAGAGCGTCAGACCAGCAATGCCCCCACAGAACAGTACGGCGAGCTCAATGTTATGGGTGTCGGCTAGGTCGAAGGGGTGTCCAGGAACGTGGAACACTTGCGGGTGGGTATAGCCAAGTCCCAGCCACAGATTATCTTGCAGTTGGCGCAGAACCTCTTGCCAGATTGCCGGCCGAAAGGACATGCCGCGCGTCAGCAAGTCGTCGACTTGCAGTTGAAGAGGTGCCGCCATGCTCAGTAGCGCTTTTGCGGCTAGCGCCATGCCAATTGCGGCGGCTATTACCAGCAATATGCGCGGTTTCCATTGGCAAGTCGCTAGCCACAGGATGCACGCGCTAAGCGCCAGGAGTGGCGTGCGTGAACCGGTGAAAACCAGCAACGCCCAGAGCACGGCCAGCGCCACCAGTGGTAGCAAGGGCGTGAGCTGGTCATCAAGGTACCAGCGACTCAGCCAATATGCGCAGAAGAACCCAAATACATGTGAGCTGAGCAGCGGGTTGTAAAGTGCTCCATAGCCGCTGAAGCGGCCGCCGGCACCTTCATAGAAGAAGTAGCCTAACGACAGTCCGGCGCAAAGCACGGCGACGACAGCGGCAATTTGCGTGGTGCGCTCTAGTTTACCGGGATGTTTAAGGCTGATCAGGCAGGCCGCAAACAGCAGCATCAGCAAATATAACGGCCGCTTGAGCGTGGAAAGCGGCGTTTCATCGGTGCCGGCCCACAGCACCGACAGCAGGATGTAAGCGGAAAACAGCAAAAAAAGTCTGATCAAGGGCTGCTGCAGTAGCAGCTTTATTTGGCTGGGCTGCAGCGCGACAGCGATAAGGGTTGGCAGTGCCAAGGTTGCGTAAAACAGCTTGTGATAATCCGATCGATCGCCGATCCAGAACATGCCAGTAAGCAATATCAACCAACCGAGCGGCAGGCAGTAGCAGATCAGCCAGTTCGATGCTTGCTGGGTTCGAGTTTGCAGGGTTGCTAGAGGTAAAAAGCTGCTCATGGTCTGGCGCTTCCTGTGCTGGCCAGCTTCTGCTGGAGGGTTAAGACATCCATGTTTAGACGGCTGCAGGTGAGATAGGATTGAAGGAATTCGACCGGGTTGTCGCCCAGCAACCATTGATGATCTTGGCTATAGCGCAACATATGCTGAAAATTGCGCAGCCGCTTGCCCATGCTTAAGGCGCTGCGCTGGCATTTAAGGTCTGCGATGTCGATCAGGCCCAAGGCGTGGTTGGGGGTCAGCACGATGTTGCCCAGATGCAGCGAGCGAAAGTAAACGCCCTTGCTATGCAGTTTCGCGACAAATTCGGCTAAATCAGTACGCAAGTTAGCGGCTATATTCGGTTTGTCGAACAGCTGGCGCAGGGTTTGCCCTTCGAGGGGCGCGTAGTACACCGCATCGCGCCGTATGCTCTTAATGCGGTACACAGCTATTACCCGCGGGCAGGGCACTTCGCGCTGTTGTAGGGCAAGTGCGTTGTCGGCAAAACGTTGCGCATAGGGAAACAGCGCCGCCGAAGTCAGCAGTCGCTTGCGTCGAAACAGTTTAAGAAAGTTGCCATTGCGCAGGTGCAGCACCTTGTCACCAAAACGGTCGGCTTCCAGCACCTGCGCGCCATCGCGCAGAGCCAAGTAGGCGTTGTGATCAAGTGCTTGCATGCTGGCTCCTCAAAATAATGCCGGCCATCTTACCCGACATCGTAGTCGCCAGCCCCAGCCGCTGTGAAAAACGCCCATAACTCAAGCTGTACGGTGCGGCGATGCAGCTAAAAGACCTTGTGATATTATCGCCGTCCAAATTTATGTGCGGATTCCCATGAGTAGTCCTGAGCCACAAGCCCCTACCACACTGGCGATTTACCTCCGCCTGTTGACCTATGTTCGGCCTTATATAGGCCTTTTCCTGCTGAGTATCGTTGGCTTTTTGATCTTTGCCTCGACCCAGCCGATGCTCGCCTACATTCTCAAATACTTTGTCGATGGTTTGAGTAATCCCGAGGCCAGCCTATTCCCTCCCAATGACTACCTGCCTGACTTGCCGCTGTTGCAGGCGGTGCCGTTATTGATTGTATTGATCGCGGTTTGGCAGGGTATTGGTTCTTTTTTGGGTAACTTTTTTCTCGCCAGGGTGTCGCTGGGCTTGGTGCATGACCTGCGGGTAGTGCTGTTTAACAAGCTGTTGGTGCTACCGAATCGCTACTTTGACAACCACAGCTCGGGTCATCTGATCTCGCGCATCACCTTTAACGTGACTATGGTCACCGGGGCTGCGACCGACGCCATTAAGGTGGTAATTCGTGAAGGCATGACGGTGGTGTTTCTGTTCGCCTCCTTGTTGTGGATGAACTGGAAACTGACTTTGGTGATGGTGGCCATTTTGCCGTTGATTGGTCTGATGGTTAGCAGCACCAGCAAAAAGTTTCGCAAGCAAAGCAAGCAGATTCAGGTGGCCATGGGCGATGTTACCCATGTGGCTTCTGAGACCATTCAAGGTTATCGGGTGGTGCGCAGCTTCGGTGGCGAGAACTACGAACAAGCGCGCTTTCAGAGTGCCAGTCAGAGCAATACCGACAAGCAATTACGCATGGTCAAAACCGGCGCGGTGTACACCCCGACCTTGCAGTTGGTGACTTACAGTGCCTTGGCGCTGGTGATGTTTCTTGTTCTGTATTTACGCGGCGACTCCTCCGCCGGCGATTTAGTGGCCTATATCACCATGGCTGGTCTGCTGCCCAAACCCATCCGCCAACTCTCAGAAGTGAGCTCGACCATTCAGAAGGGCGTGGCCGGTGCCGAAAGTATTTTTGAGCAGTTAGACGAGCCGTCTGAGTTGGACAGTGGCACTGTCGAGCTTGAGCGTGTCACAGGCCGCTTGGAAGTGCGCAACTTGAGCTTCAAGTATCCCGGCACCGAACAGCCGGTATTGCATGACATCAGCTTTGTCGCCGAACCTGGGCAGATGGTCGCACTGGTCGGTCGCTCTGGTAGCGGTAAGTCGACTTTGGCCGGTTTGGTGCCGCGTTTTTATAACCATGAACAAGGACAAATTCTGCTCGATGGCGTCGACGTTGAGGCGTACAGCCTGCGTAACCTGCGCCGTCACATCGCCTTGGTAACGCAGCAGGTGACGCTGTTTAACGACACTGTGACTAATAACATCGCCTATGGCGACTTGGCCGGCGCGCCGCTGGCGGATGTACAGGCAGCGGCGGCGGATGCTTATGCCGACGAATTTATTGTGAAAATGCCGCAGTCTTACCAGACGTTGGTCGGTGAGAACGGCGTGTTGCTTTCCGGTGGTCAGCGTCAGCGCTTGGCGATTGCCCGAGCGTTGCTGAAAAACGCCCCGGTGCTGATTCTCGACGAAGCTACCTCGGCTTTGGATACCGAATCCGAGCAGCATATTCAGGCCGCGCTGGATAAGGTCATGGACGGTCGCACCACGTTGGTAATCGCCCATCGCCTGAGTACCATCGAGAAAGCCGATTTGATTTTGGTCATGGATCAGGGCCGCATCGTTGAGCGCGGCAGCCATGCCGAGCTGTTGGCGCTGGGCGGCTATTACCATCGTCTGCATTCTCGGCAGTTTGCCGAGGATGATGAGGTTGCTGCTGAGTTGCACACTTGATTTTCAATCGTCTGCGGCTTTGCCGTGAGCGCGGTTGGGCACAGATTAGCGCTGCCGAATACGCCGCCGCTTGGCAGCGCTTGGGTGGCAGCGTGGCGACTCATCCGCAGGTGGTCGAGCGCTTAGCCTCGCTGGCTGGGATACCGGTGCGTTACTTGGGCTGGCTAGAACGTGGCGAGTTACAGGCAGCGTTGCCAACTTGGGGGCGGCATTTAGCGCTGTCCAAGGATGTGCTTAAGCAGCAAGGCAAGCGCGGCCTGTTTGATCTGGGCAATGCTGAGATCATTCTGCCGGTTGCGCCGGGCGCCTGCGTGCCGCTACGCCATCAGGCCCGCTATGTGTCGCCAGTGCATGCCGAGCAGTTCAATACCTTGCGCGAGCAGCCCGAAGGCTTGGCGCTGGCTCGCGAGCCCGAGCAGTACAGCAAAAAATTTCGCTACAACCAGCGCCGCGAGCAGCGTTTGCTAGAGGACGCAGGCGGTAGTATTCGGCCGATGCTAGAGCTGTCTGCCACCGAGCAAGCACAGATTTATGCCGACTTATTCCAGCGCCGCTGGGGTTTCGAGGCCACTGGCAAGGCGCATCTGGCCGAGGTGTTTGGCCTGCTGCGTGAGTTTATGACCGGCTCGCTGATCTATCTCAACGACGAGCCGGTAGCGATTCAGGTGCTGTACCGGGTGGAGGCGCCGCAATGGGTCAGCCTTGAGTACATCAATGGCGGTGTCGACCCTACTAGCCGCGAGTTCAGCCCCGGTAGCGTGCTGAGTTTTGTGAATACCCAAACGGCTTGGGAGCAGGCCCGCGCTCTGGGTAAGCCGCTGCGCTACTCGTTTGGCCGTGCCGATCGTGAATACAAAGACCGCTGGTGCAATCGTGTGCCGGTGTATCAGGTTTGATTTAAGGAAGGCTGGATGAGCGCCCGCAAGCAGCAACTGCTCAACCGTCACCGGCGTAACAAGCGCATTAGCGTGCTGCTGGGCTTAGTGCTGGTGCTGCTGCTGGCCATTTTGGTCGCTTGGTGGTGGTTGCCGGTGCTGCTGCTACTCGGCTGGATCGGCCACGAGGCTTGGTTTGCCGATCATCTGTTCTATGCCCCGAGTGACGATTATCAATATGCCTTCCCCGCCGAGTCGCAGGCGTTACCTGTGCGTCTGCACGGCGATCTGCTGCAGGTGCAGGGTGAGCTTGGCGCGGCTGATACGCTGATCTTGCAACTGGAGTTGCGCAGCACTTGGCTGGGCCGCTGGTTCGATCCCTATGTGCAAATTGGCAGCGACCGGCAAGACGTTGAGCGCGGCGTTAGCGGCCAGCGTTACCTGAATTTATCCGGCCAGTTGGAGGCCCTGCAGGCCGGGCAGTTAAGCCTGCGCGGGCGCTTTTGCCGATTGCCCGCCAGCGCCACCCTGCATGCTTTTAGCTCGCCGGATTATCGCCAGCAACGCCTGATGATTATCGCCCCGCATGCCGATGATGCCGAGTTAGCCGCCTTCGGGCTCTACAGTCAGGCGGCCGAGGTGAGCATCGTCACCCTCACTCAGGGCGAAATTGAAGCGGCAAATTATCAGCCGTTAGGCTTGGATCAAGCCCAGGCCGCACGCTTAAAAGGCCGCTTACGCAGTTGGGATAGCTTGGCTATTCCGCTCTGGGGCGGTGTGCCGCAGGCCCGTTGCATGCAGTTGGGTTATTACTGCCTGCAGTTGCCGGCCATGCTGGATGCGCCGGAGCTAGCCTGCGGCTCGCGCGAGTCGGGCGACAGTGATATTCGTAGCGTCCGCCAGCACAACCCGTTGCGCTTGCCGGGAGATCTCGACGGTTTGCCAAGCGGTAACAACCTAGTCGCCGACTTGGTCGCGTTGCTGGAGCATTTTCGCCCCGAAACGGTGGTCACCCCGCATCCGGAATTAGACCCGCACAGCGATCATGTGGCCGCCACGCGTCTGCTACTGGCGGCCATGCAAGTCAGTACGTGGCAGCCCAAGACCCTGCTGTTGTATGCCAATCATCTGCACGACAACGATCGCTGGCCGATGGGTCCGGCTGGCTATGGCATCGCCTTGCCACCGGCCATTACCGAATTGCCCGCCGATGGCCTGTGGAGTCTGTGCTTGAGTGCTGAACAGCAGTTGGATAAGGCCATGGCGCTGCAAATGCAGCACGATTTACAGGGGTCTTTGCCGACTAAAAAACGCCTGCGCCGCTTGATTCAGCAATGGCTGCTGGGTCGTCGTTGGCCGGCCACCGGCGCCAATGAGTTTATGCGTAAAGCCGTACGTCGCCATGAGCTGTTCTGGGTCCGGCAGCTGTAGGGTGGTCAACCGCGCAGCGTTGGCCGCCGTGCCGACGCTCATAAGTTGCAGGATGGCTGTAAATGCGCCACGTATTAACTGACGGCCAAGGCACGCAGGTTGCTAGCCTACGCCTCGTCATTAGCCCGCCCATGTTATGCTTCGCGGCATTTTTTGCTGCATCCACACGCCCCACGCTGGAGTCGCCATGAAGTTGTCCATGCCCCGTTTCGATCAGGCCGCCGTGTTAGTGGTCGGTGATGTCATGCTCGACCGTTATTGGCATGGCGGCACCTCGCGCATCTCACCGGAAGCGCCGGTGCCGGTGGTTAAGGTTGAGCAAATTGAAGACCGTCCAGGTGGTGCCGCCAACGTTGCGTTAAACATTGCCGCCCTTGGCGCGCCGGCGCTATTGGTCGGCGTGACCGGTATTGATGACGCCGCCACCAGCCTAAGCAACAGCTTGGCCGCGGCCGGTGTGACGGCGCATTTTCAGCAAATTGCCAACCAGCCGACCATCGTCAAACTGCGGGTCATTAGCCGTCATCAGCAACTGTTGCGGATGGATTTCGAGCAGCCGTTCAACACCGATGCCGCCGCGCTGGCCGCTGAGGTCGAGCGCTTACTCGCCGGGGTCAAGGTGCTGGTGCTGTCGGACTACGGCAAGGGCGCGTTACAGAACCATCAGGTCTTGCTGCAAGCGGCTAAGGCGCGTGGCATCGCGGTATTGGCCGATCCCAAGGGTAAGGACTTCTCCATCTATCGCGGTGCCAGCCTGATCACGCCGAACCTGCATGAGTTCGAGTCGATTGTCGGTGCCTGCGCCGATGAAGCCGAGCTGGTCGCCAAGGGCGCGCAACTGATGCACGAGCTTGAGTTGGGTGCGCTACTGGTGACCCGTGGCGAGCACGGCATGACCCTGCTGCGCCCGGAGCATCCGGCCCTGCACCTGCCGGCCCGCGCCCGCGAAGTGTTTGACGTAACCGGTGCCGGCGACACGGTCATCTCCACCTTGGCCGCCAGTTTGGCGGCCGGCGAAGAGCTGCCACAAGCCGTGGCCTTGGCTAATTTGGCCGCCGGTATTGTGGTCGGCAAACTCGGCACCGCCGCCATCAGCGCGCCGGAATTGCGCCGCGCGGTGCAGCGCGAGCAGGGCTCCGAACGTGGCATCTTGAGCCTGGAGCAGTTGCTCTGCAGCATTGGTGATGCGCGCGCCCATGGCGAGAAAATCGTCTTCACCAATGGCTGCTTCGACATCTTGCATGCCGGCCATGTTAGCTATCTGGAACAAGCCCGCGCGCAAGGTGATCGGCTGGTGTTGGCGGTAAACGCCGACGCCTCGGTGAGCCGCTTGAAAGGCCCCGGCCGGCCGATTAACTCAGTGGAGCGGCGCATGGCGGTACTGGCCGGCTTGGGCGCCGTCGATTGGGTGGTGAGCTTTAGTGAAGACACCCCGGAAAACCTGATTCGCGCCGTTAAGCCCGACGTACTGGTGAAAGGCGGCGACTACGGCATCGACGGCGTAGTCGGCGGCGATATCGTCCGCGCCTATGGCGGCGAAGTGCGGGTGCTGGGGCTGGTGGAAAACAGCTCGACCACTGCCATCGTTGAGAAAATCCGCGAAGGTTCCTAAGTCGGTCGGCCGATAATCGCGGCTTAGCGGCTGTAGCACAGCGCCTCGCGGATCGCCTCTGCAGGGCGCTGTACTTTGTCTGGGGTGGCGATTCTTTCACCTTCGCAGTACTGTTCAGGCGATTAGCCGCGCCCAGTTACCGGCTCGCACATTAGGTGATGGAGTGCTTATGAATCGGATGACAAGACGCGTAGCGCCTGAGCTGTAGTTCGCCCAATCGCGGCCGTTGCTTGCCTTGGCGACCACTCTAGCCGTGCTTGCGGCGGCGGGATTTTCATCGTTGGTGCAGGCGAAAAGCTGCAACTCGCAGGGGAACTTGCGTTTTGTCGGGACCACGGCCGACTCGGCGCGCTCTGTCTGGCTTTCTGCGACCTCTGCCGGTGCATTCAGGCTGGACTCTGCCCAAGGTAACCAGACCGTCGATAGTTGGAGTAAGAATCGACGTGGTTTACACCTGTCGCTTTCTCCTAATGTATCCAATGGTAATGGGGGCACGCACAAGCTTTACGACGACAGTTCCAGCGGCGGATGCCTGCTGGATACACAAAATCAAATTGGCGGATTTGTCCTGCCGCCCACCTTTATCCCGCCGACCATAGCTCGACCGCCCATAGGCACCTTACCGCCGAGCGGGCTGATGCCGACTTTGCCGGGAGGCGTGACACCACCGATAGGTACCCTGCCACCGGAAGGGCTGGAGCCGGGCACGGCAGAGAGTGGCGAATTGCGCCTTTCTGCTGGCCAAGTCTATCCCGTCGGGGGGCGTTGTCCGCCCGGAACGCTCGAAGAGGGTTCGGCGTCCGACTTGGCCGTTACGGGTCGTTGCAGAGTGATCAGCGAGCAGTACGCTCAGCCGAGTCGCGGCGCTGTGCCGCTCACGCCCGGACGCGATCTGCTGGACGACACCCCATGGAACAGCTGGGTGGATACCAGCTACACGCGTATCCGGGATCGCCGGGATAACCAGGACCTCGACGGCAGTGGCGGGGTAGTGTTGTTGGGCGCCGACCGCCGGGTCGACGATGCCATGGTGGCAGGCATCATGCTGTCACTGGAAAACAGCCGCACCGATGCTTACGGCGGTGAGCAGCAAGTTGATGTAAATGGTTTTATGGTTGGCCCCTACATGTCGTATCAGTTTTCGCCCGCCTGGTCGCTGTATGCGAGTTTTAATCTGGGGCATTTCAATCAGGATCAGCAGTTGTCGACGCTCAGCGGCAGCGGCGATGTGCAGCGCTATGCGCTGACCTTGAATGCCGAGGGGCAGTACGCGCTGGATGAGGTATATCTGCGGCCCAAATTTTTACTCAGTTATCTGCATAGCAATAACGAAGCCTACGAGCTTGCCGGTGCGATTGAGGGGGCGGCAATCAGCTTGCAGTTGCCTGAAGACAGTTACAACAGTGGCGGCCTGCAGCCCTCACTGGAGCTCAGCCGGCCATTCACGCTCAGCAATGGGCGGGTGTTCGTACCCTATGTTGAGGCCGGGGTGAACTATGCCTTTGAGCGACCAGATGCCTCGGAGTCGTATCTAACCGGGCTCGATGAGCCGAGTCGCTTTAGCGGCATGCTGCGCCTTGGTGCGCGTACGGTGCTTGGTGAGTCGAGCATGTTGGACTTCAACAGCAGTTATCAGAGCATTGGTACTCCGGGCTTGGATGTCTGGGAGGCTGAGGTGTTGTTCTCGCACGGGTTCTGAGTGAGCGCGGCGATGACTGACTAAGCTGCCGCCACGAACTGTCTACGCAGTCATAGGCGGCGCGGTGGAGCCGGTGCATGATCGACTCACCTTGATCCTGCAGTGAGCTGCTACCGATGAAACTCGATGTCCAAGGCCGCGCGTTGGCGGCCCTCAGTCGTTTGGCGCAGGCCGCTTGGCCTGAGCGCTTGCAGTTGCGCAAACCGCTGGAAAAACTCATCTTCCGTGGCAGTCGGGCCAGTTTTCGCCTAGCCGCGACGCGGGCGACTAAAGTTGCTCGCAGCCCGCGGCCGCATGACCCAGATGCTTTGTTCGATCTGGCCCTGAGCGATGAGCAACAGATGCTGGTGCAGATGCTCGACAGCTTTGCCCAGGAAGTGCTGCGCCCCGCCGCCCATGATGCCGACGCAAATGCCGCAGTGCCGGCCGCCTTGCTCAATCAGGCACAAGAACTCGGGCTGACGTTTTATGGGGTCAGCGAGCAGCACGGCGGAATGGCCGGCGAGCGCACCACCCTGAGCAATGCCTTAATTGCCGAGGCGCTGGCTAAGGGCGATCTGTCCTTGGCGGCGGCCTTGCTGGCGCCGCTGTCAGCGGCCAATTGCATGCGGCGCTGGGCCAGCGCCGAGCAACAGGCGCGCTGGTTGCCGGCTTTCGTCGGCGAGCAAGCCGCGCCGCTGACTGCGATTGCGGTCAGTGAAGCCACGCCACTGTTTGACCCGCTACGGCTCACTACCAAGGCCAAGCGCCGAGGCGCCAACTATGTGCTGAATGGCGAGAAATGTTTGGTTTTGCGCGGTTTGCAGGCCGAACAATTGATCGTGGCCGCGCAAACTAAAAGTGGCCCCGGATTGTTTCTGCTGGATGCCAACAGCGCCGGAGTCGAACGCCGCGCCGAGCCGGCCATGGGTTTGAAGGCTGCCGGCACAGCGCGCATTGTGCTGAAAAACGTCAAGCTGCCGGCCGAGAATCGTCTGGCCGCCGAGCACTTCGATTACCAGAACTTTCTCGATCATGCCGCGCTGGCGTGGTGCGCGCTGGCGGTCGGCACCGCGCAAGCGGCGCTGGATTATGTGATTCCCTATTGCAACGAGCGGCTGGCCTTCGGCGAGCCGATCAGCCATCGCCAAGGCGTGGCCTTTATGGTCGCCGACATGGCGATTGAGGTGGATGCCATGCGCCTGATGGTCTGGCGTGCCTGCGCACGCGCCGAGCAAGGGCTGCCGTTCCAGCGCGAGGCTTATCTGGCGCGCTTGCTGTGTAACGAAAAGGCCATGCAGATCGGCACCGATGCGGTGCAGTTGCTCGGTGGTCACGGCTTTACCAAAGAACACCCGGTGGAACGCTGGTATCGCGATCTGCGCGGTGTGGCGATTATGGCCGGCGGCCTTCAACTGTAAGGGGTGTATGCAATGAACTTAGAAACCCCAAAGAAATTCCGTGGCCTAGTCACTCAGGCCCACCAAGTGGCGGCCCATTATTTTCGGCCGATCTCGCGTAAATACGACAAAGCCGAGCATGCGTATCCGCAGGAGCTAGAACTGCTGGCGGCCTTGTTGGATGGCATGAATGCCGGCTCGCCGGACGCTATCGGTGCTACCTCGGCGAGCAAACGTGGCGCCTCGGTTGAGCAGGCGCTGGGCAATAAGAATGGCGGCAATCTGTCGGCGCTGCTCGGCGTGATGGAGCTGTGTTGGGGCGATGTCGGCTTGCTGCTGGCCATGCCCCG
>JAIETJ010000096.1 GCA_019745275.1 Pseudomonadaceae bacterium
CCAGCCCCGAGCGCTGCTTGCTGGTCGATTGCCTGACGCTGTGGCTGACCAATTTGTTGATGCTGGAAGATGACGCCCGTTTGATCGCCGAGCGCGACGTCTTGCTCGATTGCCTGAATGACTTGCCGGGGCGGATCATCTTGGTCAGCAATGAAACGGGCCTAGGCGTGGTGCCAATGGGCGAACTAACCCGCCGTTATGTCGATGAAGCGGGTTGGTTGCATCAGGCCATCGCCGAACGTAGCCAGCGGGTGATTTTCACCGTCGCCGGCTTACCCATGTTGTTGAAAGGAGCGCCGTTATGAGCACCGTTAATTGGTTGCAGGCCGCTTGCCGTCTGCCCGATAGCGCCGCCGAAGCCGCCGCCACGGCGCGCCAGGCACAACTGACTAAACCGGCCGGCGCCTTGGGCCAACTGGAAGCCATCGCCATTCAACTGGCCGGCTTGCAGGGCTGCGAACAGCCGCAGATTCAACGGCCGTGGCTGAGCCTGTTTGCTGGTGATCATGGCGTGGTGGCCGAGGGCGTATCGGCCTTTCCGCAAGCCGTCACCGCGCAGATGCTGCACAACTTTGTCGGCGGTGGCGCGGCGGTCAGCGTGTTGGCGCGGGTGCAAAATATCCCGCTAGAAGTAGTCGACCTAGGCACCATCGACCTTAATCTAGAACTCCCCGGCGTGCGTCATCTACGCCTCGGCGCCGGCACCGGCAACTTCGCTCAAGGCCCGGCAATGAGCGCCGAGCAATGCCAGTTGGCCTTGGCCGCTGGCCGCGCTGCGGTGGCCCGTGCGCAGGCTGCCGGCACGGATTTATTTCTTGCCGGCGAAATGGGTATCGGCAATACCAGTGCCGCCACCGCCTTGGCCTGCGCCCTTAGCAATGCGTCGCCAGCGCAGTTGGTTGGTCCCGGCACTGGCTTGGACCAAGCCGGTGTGGCGCATAAACAAGCGGTAATCGAGCGCGCTTTGGCCTTGCATGGCACTGCCTTGAGTGAGCCTTGCGAGGCGCTGCGGCGGGTCGGCGGTTTCGAACTGGCGGCGCTGACCGGGGCGTATTTGGCCTGCGCCCAAGCGGGCATCCCAGCGTTGGTGGATGGTTTTATTTGCAGCGCCGCAGCGCTTTGCGCGCAGCGTTTGAACGCGGCGTGCGCGCCTTGGTTGTTGTTCGCGCATGCGGGCGCCGAGCCCGGCCATGCCGCGCTGCTAGCCAGCTTAAAGGCCCGGCCGCTGCTCGATCTGGGCTTGCGCCTGGGCGAGGGCAGCGGTGCGGCCTTAGCCTTACCCTTAATCAAATTGGCCTGCCAGCTGCATGCGGGCATGGCCACCTTTCAACAAGCAGCAGTGACGGAGCGGCAAGCATGAGCCTACAACTGGATTTATTGCGCCACGGTGAGACCACCGGCGGCAATGGTTTTCGCGGCAGTTTAGATGACGAATTGACCGAAAAAGGCCACAGCCAAATGCAACAAGCCTTGGCCGGCCTTGGCGGCTGGGACTTGGTAATCAGTTCGCCGATGCTGCGCTGCCAAGTGTTTGCGCAACAATTCGCCGCTGCCCGTGGCCTGCCACTGCGCATCGAAGCGGATTTGCGCGAGCTGCACTTTGGTGACTGGGAAGGTCGCAACGCCGCCGAGATTCTGTTCGAAGACGAACAAGCGCTGGGCCAGTTCTGGACCAATCCCTATGGTTTCACCCCGCCAGCGGCTGAGCCGGTGCGTGATTTTGCTAACCGGGTGTTGACCACTGTCGGGCGCCTGAGCGCGGAACTGGCCGGTCAGCGCGTGCTGGTGATCACCCACGGCGGCGTGATGCGTTTGCTGCTGGCCCGTGCTCGCGGGTTGCCGGAGGCGCAATTGCTGCAAGTGGAAGTGCCGCACGCCAGCCTGAAGGGCTTGAGCTGTGTGGACGGTGAATTTAATGAAGTGGCGCCGTGCCAGCCTTCTTAATCGCCCTGCAGTTTCTCACCCGCTTGCCGATCAGCCTGCCGGGTATGCCGGCGGCTGCGCAAGTGGGCCGGTCGCTGCTCAGCTATCCACTGGTGGGTTTGCTGATCGGTGCGGTATTGCTACTGGCGCAGTGGGCGCTGGCCGGCACGCCGCCGTTGCTGCAAGCGGCGCTGCTGTTGCTGCTGTGGGTGGCCATCACCGGCGGCCTGCATCTAGATGGTTTGGCCGACAGCGCCGATGCTTGGGCGGGCGGCTATGGCGATCGCGAACGCACCTTAGCCATTATGCAAGACCCGCGCAGTGGGCCGATTGCCGTGGTGGTTTTGCTGCTGCTGTTGTTGCTCAAGTTCGCCGCCTTGGCGACCTTGCTGCAAGCCGGCCAGCCATTGGCGCTGTTGCTGGCCCCGTGGCTGGCGCGCGGCTTAGTGCCGTTGCTGTTTCTCAGCACGCCTTATGTGCGCGCCGGTGGCCTAGGTGCGGCATTGGCCGAACACCTGCCTCGGCGGGAGTTGCCTTATTGGCTGGCCGGCCACGCGCTGTTGTTGTTGCTGCTTGGCGGTTGGGCGGGGCTATGGACGGTGCTGGCGGCGCTGCTGTTATTAGTCGGCCTGCGTCAACTGATGCTGCAACGCCTCGGCGGTTGCACCGGCGACACCGCTGGCGCTTTAGTTGAGTTGGCCGAGGCAACCACGTTGCTGGTGTTCGCGCTGCAACTGAGCGCGTAGGCTGGCAAACTGCGGAGCATTTGCCACCGGCCTTGGCCGGCTGGCGCTATGTCCAGCAATAGCAACTCTATGAGTGGGATCGCGCGCCTGAACGTTGCGGATTAACTAAGGTTTAGCCAAGTATTGCAGCCGTTACAGAACATTCGGACAGCGGCGATCCGTCGTAAAATCAACCGATTGATTACTCTTGAGTCACTTGATGGCCTCTGACGTTACAGCGCTTTCCACCCAGCACAGTGCGTTTTTGGTGCGTACTAGCATCATGCATGCGGTGCTCAATATCCTCGGCGATCCGTGGAATATCGCGATACTGCGGGCAGCCATGTACAAGGGGCAGCGTTTCGATAATTTAGTCGAGATGCTCGGTGTTTCGCGTCCGGTTTTATCGGGACGCATGGAGCGGCTCTGTTTGCAGGGTTGTCTGGCTAAGGTTGCCTATTGCGAGAGTCCGCTGCGGCACGAATACCAGGTCACCTCGATGGGCCAGGCTTTGCGCCCTGCCTTGATGTTGCTTGAACAATGGAATCAGCGCTGGCTGGACGCGGGCGCTTCTTCTTCTTCTTCTTCTGGCGCCATCTGTGCGAGCTGTGGACAGGGGCTGCAATTGCGAGTGTTGTGCGCTGGTTGCGATGGCGAACTGAATTACGCGCAGGTCAAGCCGCTGTTCTACCAGCCTATCCCCGCTGAGTTACCGGCTATTCCGACCTATCGGCGCACGCGCAACCCTTTGGGCTGTCGCGATCGGGAAGAGCAGCCGCTGGCCATCAGTGCCGAGGCTTGGCTGCGTGATCGCTGGAGCTGTTTGATCCTCGGCGCAATGCTGTTTGGCCTGCAGCGTTATGGCGATATGCAGACTGTGTTGGCCATTGCGCCGAACATTCTCGCCGGCCGCTTGGAGCTCCTGCGGCAAGCCCAGGTGGTGCGCCGTCTTGAAGATGGCCGCTATCAACTGCGCGAACGTGGGTATGGCCTGTATCCGGCGATCATGGCGATGCGTGACTGGGGTGAGCGCTGGCTTAGCCCTGAAGATCGTTCTGACGGCGGCTGGAGGCTATTGCATGTCCCTTGTGGCGAATGGCTAAAACTCAAGTTCGTTTGCGCGTCCTGCGGTAGCGCCTATTGCGAGCCTGCAGACGCGCCCGCTCTAAGCTAGCGGCCGGCCAAACTGAGCCGCAACCTGCGGCTCGTCGACCTGCTGCAAGGCCATCCCGGCTTGTGCCGGCGCGGTCATATTGCGATCCAGAATATTCGCTACCCGCAAGCCCCTTCTGCGGGCAATCAATGCAGTGCTTCGCCAACGGTTCTGTCCCGCAATTGCAGTTGCTGGTCGGTGTAGCCGAGCCGTCGGCATGGGTCGGCAAGGTCGGCGCTGTGCATGCTCGGCATTTCACAGCTTCGCCCAGCAAGCTGGATTAAAGCTTCTGTAGCGAAACCTTATTTGTTTGGTGTCACGGCTTTAAGGCCGATTAATCGCGAATATATGTCGATAAAGCTGAAGAATACTCATATCTCTTGTCGAAAATTACTTGCGTACGGATACTGACTGTACTTTCATAGCGAAACTCTAGTGAGTGCTCTGGAGAAACAATAAGCATCATCGAGAGCGTCATCGCCCGTTATCGGCGTCCCGGCTTGCGCCAAGGAAGAAGTGAACATGCAGCGTGCCAGCGGGCTGTGAGTGTCGGTCGCTGGCAAGTAAAAGTCGGGTTTGGTCATTGTTGGCTTAACTTGACTCATGCCGCGAACAATCGATCGGCCAATGCCAAGCACATTGGCCAAGCGTAAATGCCCTCTGGGCGTGTTTAGCATCCAGGTTATCTAACTGCCCAGCGCAGCCACTTACAGTCAGGAGCGAGAGAATGCCGATCACTTACAAAAATACCGTCAAGCATGATCTCAAGCCGAGTATTCACCCTTATCTGAACGGTGCCTGGACGCCTAATTTCACCGAATATACCGCCACCGAAATGGAGGTTATTGGCCAAATCCCCCGCGATATCGACGGGGTTTATGTGCGAAATACCGAAAACCCAGTGCATGAGTCGATCGGCCATTATCACCCCTTCGATGGGGACGGCATGCTGCACGTGATGTCCTTCAAGGATGGCAAGGCCGAGTATCGCAATCGCTTCGTGCGCACCAAAGGCTTTGTCGCCGAACAAGAGGCGGGGGAGGCCCTTTGGGCGGGCATTGCCAATAAAGTCGGGATGTCCAAGCGTCCGGGCATGGGTGCTCATGGCCAGCTGAAGGACGCGTCTTCCACCGATGTGGTGGTGCACGCGGGGAAAATCTTATCGACCTTCTGGCAGTGCGGTGACGGCTATCAACTTGACCCCTATACCTTGGAGCAGCATGGCACCGTAGGTTGGGCGCCTTTGGACGGCATCTCCGCCCACCCGAAAGTTGATGTGCGCACGGGCGAGATGCTGTTTTTCAACTACTCCAAGTACCCGCCTTACCAGCACTATGGCGTGGTCGATCGGCACAACAAGCTGATCCATTACACCCCGGTGCCACTGCCGGGACCACGCCTGCCGCACGACATGGCGTTCACTGAAAACTATTCGATTTTAGTCGACCTGCCGTTGTTCTGGGACCCAGAGCTGCTCAAGGAAAATCGCCACCATGCGCGTTTTTATCAGGACCTGCCGACCCGCTTTGGCATTCTGCCGCGCTTTGGCAGCGCCGCCGATGTGCAGTGGTTTGAAGCTGCACCGACCTATGTGCTGCACTGGATGAATGCCTATGAAGAGGGTGATGAAATTATCCTCGACGGTTACTTTCAGGACAATCCGGACCCCGAGCCGATTCCGGGCTTGCCTCCCGCCGCCGGTAAGATGATGGCCAATATTGCCATCAATTGCTTTCAGTCAAAGCTGCATCGCTGGCGTTTCAACCTGAAAACCGGGGCCGTAACGGAGCAGCGCCTCGACGAGCGAGCGTTGGAATTTGGCACCTTTAATCAGCAATACGCTGGCCGTAAGTCGCGGTACCTGTATTCGGTGTGGGGCGAACCCAACTTGTTTTTGTTTTCCGGCATGGTCAAGCACGACCTGCAGACGGGAGAGAGCTGGAGCCTGCCCTTCGGCGAGAAGCGCTTTGGCAGCGAGGCGCCCTTTGTGCCACGGATAAATGCCAAGGATGAAGATGACGGCTATCTGGTGACTTTTATCACCGATATGCAAGCAGACCGCTCAGAGTGCGTACTGATCGACGCTAAGGATATTGAGGCAGGGCCGGTGTGCAGAATCATCCTGCCGCAGCGGATTAGCAGTGGTACCCATGCGACCTGGGCTGATGGGCCGACCATTCGCTCATACGCCAAGTAGCCGCAAGGCCATGCGATTTGAAGCTAGACCCAGGAGTGAAATTTGCAACGGCCAGTGATCGTTGATGCGCTACGTATTCCCTGCGGCAAGGCCAATGCGCATGGTGTGCGAGCGCGCGTGAGAATAATCGCTTTCAGCCGTTGAACAGCAAACCTATTAGAAAATTCACCCGCGAGCACGGCCATGAGTACAGAGCGCATTTATATATTGGGCGGCTACCAAAGCGACTTCTCCCGCAACGTGGCGCGCGAGGGCGGCACCTTGGCGGAGTTGTTTATCGACACCGTTCGTCGCGGGCTTGAAGCTACGCAACTGGATGCCACGCAGGTCGAAGTGGGCCATGTAGGCAATTTCGTCGCCCCGCTGTTTACCGGGCAGGCTCATCTGGGCGGTTTGTTTGGTCACGTCGACCCTGCCATGGCGTATATGCCGGCCTCCAGCCATGAGGCGGCCTGCGCCTCAGGCTCAATGGCGATATTGGCGGCGATGGCGAACCTAGAGTCAGGCCGCTATGGCTTGGCCTGTGTACTGGGCATCGAGATGATGCGCAATGTATCCGGTGATCTGGCAGCGAATAATTTACGCCCCGCCGCTTGGGTCGATAAAGAATGGCAGCAGACGCCCTTTGTCTGGCCCTGTGCATTCGCCGATATGATCGACCTCTACCAGCGCCGCTATGGTTTGGACAAAGCGCACCTGGCGGCCATTTCGCAGCAGAACTATGCCAATGCGCGCAACAACCCCAATGCGCAAACCCGCGCTTGGCAATTCGGCGAGCAAAGTTTTGGCGAAGATGACGCTGCTAACCCGGTAATCAGCGGGAGTATTCGCCGTCAGGATTGCGGGCAGGTCAGTGATGGGGCGGCGGTGGTGTTTTTAGCCAATGAGGCACGCGCCATGGAATATGCGCAGCGTCGCGGCATTAGCCTCGCCAGCCTCCCGGTCATCAAGGGCTGGGGACATGTAAACGCGCCGCTATTGTTCGAGGAAAAGCTCCGTCTTGCTCAGCAGCAGCCGGTGCTCTTCCCGCATGTGCGTGAACTGTTTCGCCAGACGCTGGCCCGCGCGGGCATGGCCGACATCCGCGCGATTGACGGCATGGAAGTGCACGACTGTTTTAATATCACCGAGTATATGGTCATTGATCACTGCGGCTTGTACGCGCCAGGAGAGGCCTGGAAGGCCATTGAGAGCGGTGATATTGCCCCCGGTGGACGCCTGCCGATCAACATGAGTGGCGGTCTGATCGGTGGCGGGCATCCGGTTGGCGCCACCGGTGTGCGCATGGCGCTGGATTGTTTCAAACAAGTAACGGCCCGCGCCGAAGGCTACCAACTTGAGCGCGCCCGCAACCTGATGACCTTTAATCTCGGCGGCAGCACCACTACTTGTGCAAGCCTGATTATCGGCTACTAGGGCGGGGCGGCGATAAGCATCAAAAAGGCGATGTAGGTGTTAGTGGTTGAAGGTGCTTTTTGCGGGCACAAAAAAAGGCCCCGTAGTGATACGGGGCCTTTTGCTTTGCCTTGGGTGCGTTACACGTTAAAACGGAAGTGCATCACGTCGCCGTCTTTGACGATGTATTCCTTGCCTTCCAAGCGCCATTTGCCGGCTTCTTTGGCGCCGGCTTCGCCTTTGTACTGGATGAAATCGTCGTAGGCGATGACTTCGGCGCGGATAAAGCCTTTCTCAAAATCAGTGTGAATCACCCCAGCCGCTTGCGGGCCGGTGGCGCCGACGCGGACTGTCCAGGCGCGCACTTCTTCAACGCCAGCGGTGAAGTAGGTTTGCAGATGGAGCATGTTGTAGCCGGCACGAATCACCCGGTTTAGGCCTGGCTCTTCGAGGCCGAGGGCTTCGAGGAACATGTCTTTCTCTTCACCATCGTCGAGTTCGGCGATTTCCGCTTCGATCTTGTTGCACACCGGCACTACTATCGCGCCTTCAGCATCTGCAATGGCCTGCACCACGTCCAGCAGTGGATTGTTTTCGAAGCCGTCTTCGGCGACGTTGGCGATGTACATCACCGGCTTGCTGGTGAGCAGGTGAAAGCCTTTGATCAGGGATTTTTCATCGGTGCTCAGGTCCTTCATCAGGCTGCGTGCTGGCTTGCCTTCGGTGAAGTGATTGATCAACTGTTCGAGCAGGATTTTCTGCGCGCCGGCGTCTTTGTCGCCACCCTTAGCGTTGCGGGTGACTTTTTGCAGTTGTTTTTCGCAGCTGTCGAGATCGGCGAAAATCAGTTCGAGATCGATAATTTCGATGTCGCGCTTAGGGTCGACGCTGTTGGATACGTGAATCACGTTCTCGTCTTCGAAGCAGCGCACTACGTGGGCGATGGCATCGGTTTCGCGAATGTTGGCCAAAAATTTGTTGCCCAGGCCTTCACCCTTGGAGGCGCCAGCCACGAGGCCGGCGATATCGACGAACTCCATGGTGGTTGGCAGGATGCGCTTAGGGTTGACGATGGCGGCCAAAGCGTCGAGACGCGGGTCGGGCATCGGCACTATGCCGCTGTTCGGTTCGATGGTGCAGAACGGGAAGTTCTCTGCCGCGATACCGGATTTGGTCAGGGCGTTGAACAGAGTGGACTTGCCGACGTTGGGCAGGCCGACGATGCCGCAATTGAAACCCATGGTGTAATCCTCGCGCAGATAAATTCGGGGGGAAAGAGTGTTAAGCCTTTTGGCTGTGCAACTTGTGCATGGCTTTGCTCCAGTCGCCGGCGAGCATTTCTGGCAGGACGGCGAGGGCATTGTCGATGCTGGTGTCCAGTAGGTCTTGCTCGCTGCGCGGGGCGCGGCCGAGGACGAAGTTGGAAACCATGCTGCTGTGTCCGGGATGACCGATGCCAAGCCGCAGACGGTAAAAACTATTCTGATTGGCCAGCTGGGCGATGATATCGCGCAAGCCATTGTGGCCACCGTGACCGCCGCCGAGTTTGAGCTTGGCGACCCCGGGTAGCATGTCGAGTTCGTCGTGGGCCACCAAAATAGCCTCTGGCGGGATGCGGAAAAAATTCGCCAGTGCAGCAACGGCTTGACCGCTGCGATTCATAAAGGTGGTGGGGATCAGTAAACGAACATCGCGGCCTTGATGGGTGAATTTACCCGTCAGACCAAAATACTTGCGGTCGCTGCTCAGGCTTGCGCCTTGTTTGGCGGCGAGGCGCTCAACAAAAAGGGCTCCTGCGTTATGCCGAGTCTGTTCGTATTCAACGCCCGGATTACCCAGGCCGACGATCAGTTGCACGGCGGTCACGACAGAAGCCCTTTTAGCGAACTGCAAAACAACGTCTGCGACAGATTCAGTTGAGCTGTAAAAATGGGTGCAAAGTGCTGATGTAACATCCGCTTTATAGCCATTTTCACTGCGTCTACTGGTTGCCTACAGGTTGTTTCGCGGTTCAAACAACGCTGCTGTTACTCAGCGTCTTTAACTACGCGCGAAGCGTGGATGTTGGCCACTGGCAAGTCTTTGCCATGAGCCAGAGCAACCAATTGCACGCCAGCTGGCAGAACCAGGTCGGACAAGTGCAGGATGGTGCCGATTTCAACTTTAGCCATGTCCACTTCGATGAACTCTGGCAGGTCGCTTGGCAGGCAAGAAACTTCAACTTCCACGGCGGTGTGGGAAACTTCGCCGCCTTGCTGCTTAACGCCAACCGAAGTTTCTTGGTTGGTGAAGTGCAATGGCACGTGAGCAGTTAGTTTCTGGCCAGCAACAACGCGAACGAAGTCAGCGTGCATTACGAACATTTTAACTGGGTGACGCTGCAGAGCTTTGATCAGTACGGTTTCAACCGCGCCGTCAACGTTCAGGGCGATTACGTGGCTGAAAGCAGCCTCGTCTTCGAGCAGTTTGGCGACGTCTTTAGCGACCAGGCTGATCGATTGAGCGTCTTTGTCGCCACCGTAGATTACGGCTGGGATCAGGCTGGCGAGACGACGTAGGCGGCGGCTCGCACCTTTCCCTAGGTCGGAACGCACTTGAGCATTCAAAGTAAATTCAGTAGTCATGGTGTATCTCCAGAGTAACAAGGCCAATAAAACAGCAACGCCTTACAGAACCTGCGACCGGTGCTGAAGGCGATTTGGCAAAAAGCCCCGCACTAGGCGGGGCGCATTTCGTTCGGCGCAACTGAGGCTAAGACTTGGGGTCTTAGCGGAACATTGCGCTGATCGATTCTTCATTGCTGATGCGGCGAACCGCTTCGGCAACTATCGGGGCGATATCCAATTGACGGATACGGCCACAGGCTTGTGCGGCGGCTGACAATGGAATGGTGTTAGTTACCACCAACTCGTCGAGCACGGAATTTTCAATGTTTTCGATCGCGCGGCCTGACAGCACTGGGTGCGTACAGTAGGCGATCACCTTGGCGGCGCCATGGGCTTTCAGCGCTTTGGCGGCATGCCCGAGCGTGCCGGCGGTATCGACCATGTCGTCGACCAGTACACAGGTACGGCCTTCAACGTCGCCGATGATGTGCATGACTTCAACTTGGTTGGCTTTTGGCCGACGCTTGTCGATGATCGCGAGGTCAACACCGAGCGTCTTTGCCACGGCACGGGCGCGCACTACGCCGCCAATGTCCGGGGAGACAATCATCAGGTTTTCAAAGCGTTGATCGACGATATCGTCCACCAGAATTGGCGAACCGTAGATGTTATCTACCGGAATATCGAAGAACCCTTGGATCTGGTCAGCGTGCAGGTCGACGGTCAATACCCGGTCGATACCCACCACTGTCAGCATGTCGGCCACTACTTTGGCGGTAATAGCTACCCGAGCCGAACGCGGACGGCGATCTTGGCGGGCGTAACCGAAGTAGGGGATCACTGCAGTGATGCGCGAGGCTGACGAGCGGCGGAAGGCATCAGCCATCACTACCAGTTCCATCAGGTTGTCGTTAGTTGGCGCGCAGGTCGGCTGAATAATGAAAACATCTTTACCGCGAACGTTTTCATTGATTTCGGCGCTTATCTCGCCATCGGAAAACTTGCCTACGGAGGCGTCACCGAGGGGGATATGCAGCTGACGTACGATACGCCGAGCTAGATCCGGGTTGGCATTCCCGGTAAAAACCATCATCTTGGACACGCACACTACCTGTCGGCTTAGGGTAACCGGGATGGGTACAGAATATGGCAGGGGCGGCTGGATTTGAACCAACGCATGGCAGGATCAAAACCTGCTGCCTTACCGCTTGGCGACGCCCCTGTAACACACAGCTCTTTATTGCATTCACTTCTTGAGCAGTTCTTTGAGCTTGCGGTGCAACATCGAGATGTTACGACCTTGGGCAACAAAGCACGGCAAAGTAGCTGGAAGTTGGTGGGCGACTTTATCAGCATCGTCCTTGTTTGGGAAGCTCCCAAACACACAAGCTCCAGTGCCGGTTAATCGAGTTGGAACAAATTTGTTCAACAAGATCAAAGCGTTATGTACTTCTGGATAACGCTTCTGGACCACCGGCTGACAGTCATTTCGACTGCTCCCCTCAAGAAGGCTGCGAAGTTTATTGGCCGGTGTGTCGCGTGTCAACTGTGGGTCGGCGAAAACTTCTGCAGTACTGACGCTAACTTGCGGAATGGCCACCAAAAACCAGGGTTCACTGAGCTCGACAGGGGTGAGGATTTCCCCGACCCCTTCGGCAAAGGCAGCGTGTCCGCGAACGAATACTGGTACATCGGCTCCGAGGCCTAAACCTAACTCGGCGAGTTGATCCTCGCTCCAGTCCAACTGCCAGAGGTGATTAAGACCGAGCAGGGTGGTGGCAGCATCGGAGCTACCGCCACCGAGGCCGCCGCCCATGGGCAGGTGTTTAGTCAGCCAAATATCGGCGCCTAGGGTGCAATGGCTGGCGTGTTGTAACTGGCGGGCGGCGCGCACGATTAGGTTGCTGTCGTGGGCAACCTCGGCCAGTTCGCTGTGTAGCTGTATTTGCCCGTCGGTGCGCAGGGCGAAGCTCAGTTGGTCGGCGTAGTCGAGAAACTGAAACAAGGTTTGTAGCTGGTGATAGCCATCAGCGCGCCGGCCAACAATATGCAGCATCAGGTTGAGCTTGGCCGGCGCCGGTAAGGTTAAGGCGTGCGCCGGCGGCGTCAGATTGCTAGCCGACATTTTATTGGCCGAGCTGGCGCGGCTGCCAGTCCTTAATCACTAGGGTGACATCGAGTTTTGGGCCGTGCAGTTTGATTCGCTCCGGCAACCAGTAACCGTTTTGTTCGACGTAGCTGAGGTATTCCACCTGCCAGCCATCCTGCGCAAGCGCGGCTAGTCGGCTAGTACTGTCGAGGGTCAGCTGGCTTTTGCTGTCGTCGGCGGGCAAACCGCGAACCCACCAGAATAAATGCTCAACAGGCAGGCTCCAGCCCAGCTGTTGCTGCAATAGGGCTTCGGCCGATTCGGCTTGAAAACTGCCGCGGTTGGCGGCTTCCAAGCTGACTTTGCCGGGCCGTCCGGTGAGTCGGGCGGCGCCGCCACCCATGGGGCCGGCGAGGCGAATATCAAAGTAGTCTTGCCGTTGCAGCCAAAACAAGGTGGCGCTGGCGCTCTCGGTTTTGCCGTCGGGGCGCTCGATGCGCAGACCAATTTTACCGCTGATCTCCCAGCCGTCGAGCTTACTGACTTGCTCTTTATGGCTCTGCCAGAGCGTGGGGTCACCCTGACCGCTGAGGGTTTCGTGCGAGGTGAGGCCGGCGCAGCCGCTCAGCAGCGCTAGGCAGCAGGCGGCAATTAATAAGCGAAAAGGCATGATTTAGAGTGTCTCTGTACCGGTCAGGCGCAACACTGTGCTGCGAATGGCGGGGCTGTCGGGAGTGTTTTCCAGTGCTTGCGCCCACACTTGGCGAGCTTCGCGTTGCTTGCCATTGACCCATAACACCTCACCTAGATGGGCGGCTACTTCGGCGTCGGGGAAGCGCTCTAATGCTTGGCGCAGCAAGGCCTCGGCTTCATCCAGCTGGCCTTGGCGATAATTAACCCAGCCAAGGCTGTCGAGCACGGCGGGATCGTCTGGGCTGAGCTGGTGGGCTTGCTCGATCAGCTGGCGCGCCTCGCTAAAGCGTGTGGTGCGATCGGCCAAGGTGTAGCCGAGCGCGTTCAGGGCCATGGCGTTGTTCGGCTCGCGAGCCAAGATAAAACGCAGGTCGGTTTCCAGTTGGGCTAAATCGTTGCGTTTCTCCGCCAGCATGGCGCGGGTGTACAGCAGATTTAAATCGTCGGGAAACAGCAGCAAGGCTTGCTGGATAACTTGCCAAGCACGCGGGCTTTGTTGGTGCTTGGTCAGTGCTTCGGTTTCGATTAGGTACAGTTGAATGGCGTAATCAGGCTGACGCTCGCGGGCTTTGGCGAGATGATTGCTCGCCTCTTCAATGCGCTTGGCGCCAAGTAATAGGTCGGTTTGGCGCAGTTGCGCGCTGAGGAACTCATTACCAGGGCCGACTAAGTCGTACTCGATCAAGGCGCCTTCGAGGTTGTGCTGCTCCTCATAAACCCGGCCAAGATTAAAGTGCGCGGCGTCGAGGTGGCTGCCGCGGATAATCAGCTCTTGCAGGTAGTTCGAGGCTTCTTGCCAGTCTTGGCCTTCGAGGCAAACCAGGGCCAGTGAAAAGCGCAGATCATCATCGTCGGGGAATTGCTGAACCAAGCGATTAAACTCGATGCGTGCATCGTCTAGGCGCTCTTGCTCGACCAGTAGGCGGGCGTAGGTCAGGCGCAGGCGTTTGTCGTCTGGGTGCAGTTCGATACCGTCTTCCAGCAGCGGCAGCGCTTCATCGCTACGATCCAACGCCTGCAGTAAGCGTACGCGCATTAACAGCGGGGGTACTTGCTGGCTGCTGGCGGGGTGATCTTCAAGCAGGGCTAAGCCGGCTTCGGGTTTGCCATCTTGTTGCAGTAGCAGGGCTTTACCGAACAGCAACTGGCTGTTTTCGGGGTGCTTAAGCAGTAAGCGGTCGAAGCTTTGCATCAGCCCCGCTCGCGTTTCTGGATCGGTTTCGGCGGCCGATAAGGCGAGAAAGTCGAAGTTGGTGTCGCCCTGAGCCTGCAGCACTTTTTCCATATATTGCATGGATTTGTCGTAGCGGCCGGCTTGCGCCATTTGGATCGCGGCGGCGCGCTGTGCATCGAGATTGCTCGGGGCGCTTTTGGCCCAAATCAACGCGCTGTCTTGTGCGGCCTGATTGGCGCCGAGGTATTCGGCAATCCGAAAAGCCCGTTCGGCAACGCCGGCGTCCTGGGTGCTCTGGGCTTGTGCCATATAGCCGTCGAGGGCTAAGTCGTAACGATTACGCTGCCCGGCTAGCTCGGCTGACAGCAAGGTGACCAAGCTTTCTTGGCTAAACGAGCCGTACACCACGGGCGCACTGGGTGGCGCGGGTGTGGCTAGCAATGGTTCGCTAGGCGGCTGGCTAGGAGCTTTGAGGGTTTGACAGCCGCCCATAAAAGCCAGAGCGGAGATCAAGGCAACAGTTTTTTTCATGGGTGCAAAATTCGACTTGCCGGCGGTCTGGGCATCATGACACAAGCCGCCAGCCATGCCCAAGCAGGCGACGGTCATCTATCTGTAGTTGCGTGCGTGGAGGTTGTTCTATAGCCGGCGAAGTAGGACAATCGGCCGTTTTCCGACACTGTCAGCGACCCTGCATGGCCTTCCTTGCTCTAGGTATTAACCATAAAACCGCTTCTGTGGCTGTGCGAGAGCGCGTGGCCTTTAGTCCTGAGCGCTTGATTGGGGCGCTGCAACAGCTCTGTCAGCACACCTGCAGCCGTGAGGCGGCGATTCTCTCGACCTGTAATCGCAGTGAACTGTACCTCGAGCAGGACAGTCTAGATGTCGAGCAGATTTTGCTCTGGCTGGCCGATTATCACGGTCTGGATGTGGCCGAGCTGAATGCGTGCGCCTATGTACATGCTGATGAGCAGGCTGTGCGGCACATGATGCGGGTCGCCAGTGGGCTCGACTCAATGGTGCTCGGTGAGCCGCAAATTTTTGGCCAGTTAAAATCCGCCTACGCGGTAGCGCGTGAGGCTGGCACCGTTGGTCCGCTGTTGGGCCGGCTGTTTCAGGCCACTTTCAGCACCGCTAAGCAGGTGCGCACCGATACCGCGATTGGCGAAAACCCGGTATCGGTGGCCTTTGCTGCGGTCAGCCTAGCCAAGCAGATTTTCAGCGACCTGCACCGCAGCCAAGCCTTGTTGATTGGTGCCGGCGAGACCATTAGCTTGGTCGCCCGCCATCTGCACGACCAAGGTATTAAGCGCATCGTGGTGGCCAACCGGACCCTAGAACGGGCCAGTCAGTTGGCCGAACAGTTTGGCGCGCATGCGGTACTGCTCTCGGAAATCCCGAATGAGTTGGTTAACAGCGATATCGTGATCAGTTCCACGGCCAGTCAGTTGCCGATTCTTGGCAAGGGCGCGGTCGAACGGGCGCTGAAACTGCGCAAGCACAAACCGATTTTTATGGTCGACATCGCCGTGCCGCGCGATATCGAGCCGGAAGTCGGTGAGCTCGACGACATCTATTTGTACAGCGTCGATGACCTGCATGAAGTGATCGCGGAAAACCTCAAAAGCCGCCAAGGCGCCGCTCAAGCAGCCGAAGAAATGGTCATGTTGGGCGCCGAAGACTTCATGCAGCGGCTGCGCGCGTTGGCGGCAGTGGATGTGCTTAAAGCGTATCGCCAGCAAGCCGAGCGCTTGCGTGACGAAGAGTTGAGCAAAGCCCTGCGCTTGCTCGCCAATGGTGGCGCCGCCGAGGAAGCCATGGCGCAATTGGCGCGCGGTCTGACCAATAAATTGCTGCATGCACCCAGTGTGCAACTGAAAAAACTCTCCGCCGCCGGTCGCTTCGATGCGCTGGCCATGGCTCAAGAACTATTTGCTCTCGAAGAGAGTTCGGACAAAACCATTCAATGAAAGCCTCACTGTTAAACAAACTCGACGTACTGCAAGACCGTTTCGAGGAGCTCACGGCGCAACTTGGTGACGCCGAAGTGATCAGCAATCAGCCGCAATTTCGCGCCTACTCCAAGGAGTACGCCGAGGTTGATCCGGTTATTCAGGCCTATCGGCAAGTGCTTAAGGTCCAAGATGACCTTGCCGGCGCGCAGGCGTTGCTCAAAGACAACGACCCCGACATGCGTGAAATGGCGGTCGAGGAAGTGGCGCAAGCCAAAGAACAACTGATCGAGCTGGAAGCCAACTTGCAGCGCATGTTGCTGCCACGCGATCCGCGTGATGGGCGTAACGTGTTTCTCGAAGTTCGGGCCGGCACCGGCGGCGACGAGGCAGCGATTTTTTCTGGCGATCTGTTTCGCATGTATTCGCGTTACGCCGAACGCCAAGGCTGGCGGGTGGAGATTTTGTCGGAAAACACCGGCGAGCATGGCGGTTATAAAGAAGTGATCGCCCGGGTTGAAGGCGATAACGTGTACGGCAAACTCAAGTTCGAATCCGGTGCGCACCGCGTTCAGCGGGTTCCCGAGACCGAGTCGCAGGGCCGGATTCACACCTCCGCCTGCACCGTCGCGGTTTTGCCTGAACCCGATGAACAGGTGGCGATTGAGATCAATCCGGCCGATTTACGCGTTGACACCTATCGCTCCTCCGGTGCCGGTGGTCAGCACGTTAACACCACCGATTCGGCGATTCGTATCACCCATATTCCCACCGGCACCGTGGTGGAATGCCAAGAAGAACGCTCGCAGCATAAGAACCGCGCCCGCGCCATGTCTTGGCTGTCGGCCAAGCTGCAAGACCAGCAAGACGCCGCTGCCCATAAAGAAATCTCCGACAGCCGTAAATTGCTGGTCGGCTCAGGCGACCGCTCCGAGCGCATCCGCACCTACAACTTCGCCCAGGGGCGGGTCACCGATCATCGCATCAACCTGACCCTGTATTGCTTGGCCGATGTCTTGGCCGGTGGCGTCGAGGCGGTGATTACCCCGTTGTTGGCTGAGTATCAAGCGGATCAGTTAGCCGCTTTGGGTGACTAAGATGGCCAGCATCGAGCAACTGCTGTTGCAGGCCGATCTCGCCGATTCGCCCAGCGCCAAGTTGGATGCCGAATTGTTGTTGGCCGCCGCCTTGGGCAAGTCGCGCAGCTACCTGCGCACCTGGCCGGAGCGTGAAGTCGAGGCGGCTTGCGCCGAGCAGTTTGCCGCCCACCTCACGCGCCGTCGCAATGGCGAGCCAGTGGCCTATATTCTCGGCCGGCAGGGCTTTTGGAGCTTGGATTTAGAAGTTGCCAGCCACACCCTGATTCCGCGTCCCGACACCGAATTACTGGTCGAGACGGCGCTGGCTTTGCTGCCAGCCAGCCCGGCCGCGCTGCTCGACTTAGGCACCGGTACGGGCGCCATTGCACTGGCCTTGGCCAGTGAACGGCCGCTGTGGCACGTTAGTGGGGTTGATCGCGTTGAGGCGGCGGTGGCCTTGGCCGAAGCTAATCGGGCGCGCCTGCAGTTGGCCAATTCGCGCTTTGCCGCCAGCCACTGGTTCTCGGCACTGGCTGGCCAGCGCTTTGATCTTATCGTCAGCAACCCGCCGTATATCGCCGCCGGTGATCCGCACCTGAGCCAAGGTGATGTGCGTTTCGAGCCGAGCAGTGCGTTGGTGGCCGGGGTCGATGGGCTGGATGATCTGCGCGCGATTATCCAACAGGCCCCTGAGTATCTCCAACCCGCTGGCTGGTTGTTGCTGGAACACGGTTTTGATCAGGCCGAGGCGGTGCGCGAACTCCTCAGCGCGCAAGGCTTCGTGACGGTCGAGAGTCGCCGCGATCTGGGCGGCCATCAACGAATTTCTCTTGGACAATGGCCGCTATGAATCTGCAACTTAGCGATGAAGAACTGCTGCGTTACAGCCGGCAGATTTTACTGGCGCAGGTGGACATTGCCGGCCAGCTGAAGCTGAAAAACAGCCGCGTACTGATCGTCGGCCTCGGCGGTCTTGGCTCGCCGGTGGCGCTGTATCTAGCGGCTGCTGGGGTTGGTGAATTGCATCTGGCGGATTTCGATACGGTCGATCTAACCAATCTGCAACGGCAGATCGCTCACGACAGCCACAGCATCGGTCAGCTGAAAGTTGAGTCGGCCGCCAGCCGCCTGCGGGCGATCAATCCGGCCATCAGTCTGAAACTTTATCCGGCCGGTTTAGATGCCGACTCGCTGGATGGCGCCGTGGCGGCGGTCGATCTGGTGCTTGATTGCTCCGATAATTTCAGCACCCGCACGGCGGTAAATACCGCCTGTGTGAAAGCGCTCAAACCCTTGGTTAGCGGCGCGGCGATTCGTCTCGAAGGCCAGCTGGCGGTGTTCGACCCGCGCCGTGCCGAGAGCCCTTGCTACCACTGCCTGTACGGGCACGGCAGCGAGGCCGAGTTAACCTGCAGCGAAGCCGGTGTGCTCGGCCCATTAGTGGGTTTGGTCGGCAGTTTGCAGGCGCTTGAAGCGCTGAAGGTATTGGCCGAGTTTGGCGAGCCATTGGTGGGTCGCTTACTGTTGATCGACGGCTTTAGCAGTCGCTTTCGCGAACTCAAGGTTAAGCGCGATCCGGCGTGCAGCGTCTGCGGTAGCGGCGATGGCCAGTGATGCGCCTATTGTGAATTTGCGCCGTGAAGCGCCGATCGGGGTGTTCGACTCGGGCGTCGGCGGCCTGTCGGTACTGGGTGAAATACGCGCTCTATTACCGCAAGAATCTTTGCTCTATGTGGCCGACAGCGGCCATGTGCCTTACGGCGAGAAAAGCCCGGCATTTATCTGCGAACGTAGCCAGCGAATCGCCGAATTTCTCATCGCGCAGGGCGCCAAGGCGCTGGTATTGGCCTGTAATACCGCTACGGCAGCGGCGATCAGCCAGTTGCGCGAACGCTACCCAGAACTGCCGATTATCGGCATGGAACCGGCCGTTAAACCGGCCGCTGCCGCCACCCGCAGTGGCGTGGTCGGGGTGCTGGCTACCACCGGCACACTGAAAAGCGCCAAGTTTGCCGCCCTGCTCGACCGTTTCGCCAATGACGTGCGGGTGATTACCCAGCCATGCCCCGGTTTGGTTGAGCAAATCGAAGCCGGCGAGTTACACAGCGAAAAGACCCGGCAACTGCTGCGCGGCTGGGTTCAACCGTTACTGGCGCAGAACTGTGACACGCTGATTCTCGGTTGTACCCATTACCCCTTTATCAAGCCGCTGCTGGCTGAGTTACTGCCGGCCAACGTCAGCCTGATCGACACCGGCGCGGCCGTTGCCCGGCAGTTACAGCGCGTGCTGGATGAGCATCAGCTGCTCGCCACTGGCCCGGCGCGGCCCGCACAGTTCCACTCCAGCGGCCAATGTCAGCGGCTCGAGCAGGTACTGCCGCAACTCTGGGGTAGCGCGGCTGTGGTAACTGAGTTGGGCTAAGCGCAGTGCATGGTTGTCGGCGGTCTAAGCCGCGTGATTTGAGCCGCTGACTCATTCCAGCAGGTTTAATTGCTCCACCCAAATCAACTCGCACGCCCCTGCACCCGTGTCTTCACGGCTCAAGGAGCTGCTCCATGTAAAGCCGTCTTGCCCTTCTATGCGCACCAACTGGCCGCTGAGTTGAATGCGTTGGCCGGTTTTGACCCGCGCTAAGGTGGCGGCAACTGTCGAGTTGGCTGGGATCATATGCATATTGGCGCTGTGCATTTCGATCTCGCGGCGCGGGATTGGCAATTCATCAGCTCGCCAGTGATACCAACGGTTGCTTTGGCTGATGCTGATTTTATCCAGCACCGGCAGCTCGGCCATTGGTCCCCAGCCGAGGGCTAGGTCGGTGGGCGAAAGTGCCGCGCCGCGGTCAAAATGATAGTCCTCGCGGCCCAGTACGCGCGCCTCAAGGTTAAAGCCTTCGAGCGGGATGATGCGGTAGTCGGCCAGTTGTAGGCTGCCGTCGCTGCTGGTCAGCGGCAGCGGTTGCGGCCCCTGCAAAATGGCTCGCCCTAGCCACAGCAGGGCAATCAGCGCCAGCGCGTAGATCAGGCGTTGCAAGGTCATGTGCAGTGGCTAGGCGATAGGTGGTGCATGTCGGTTACTCAACGATAAATCGTCGCCAGCCCTTGGCGTTCTTCGAGGCATTCAGGCGAAGCCATTTCGAACTCGCGACAGACCCACGGGCGGTTCTCGTAGATGGTGCAGAGCATGCTGTCGCGGTCCAGTGCCACGCACCAGCCGTCGTCGAGGCGCAGCATGACTTCGCCGCCCCATTGGTCGATGTCGATATAGCGCTTGGGCACGCCGGTGTCGCTCAGCAGTATTACTTCCAGCTGGCAGCAGCAGGCCGCGCAGTTGGCGCAGGTGACGGCCGCAGCGGGTTCTATAGGGGTGACGGGGATTAAATGGTCTTGGCTCATGGGCGCAGTTTAAGCCAGCCAAGGTCATCGGTGGCGGCTAACTGACCAGCGCGGCCATGGTTAGTCGTGGGTGTTAGTCGCGGGTGCTGGTTGGCCCGCGTCCAGCCAAGTAATGCAGCAGTGGCAGCAGCCCACTCCATAACAGCGCCAGCCCTAGCAAGGTCAGCGTTGTGCCGTAAGGTAAGCTGACTCCGGCTAATTGCGCGCCGGCGTAGTACGACAGCGGGGCACTGAGGGCGCCAAGCAGGCTGGCGCGCCACCAGGGTTTGCCGCTCCAAGCGAGGCTGTGCTTTAGGGTGCAGGCCAGCAGAGGCCAGAGCAGTGTTAGCCAGAGTGGAATGATCCAGCGCGGCTGGCCGAAATCAAATACGCCTAGGTGCATCAATAGGCTATCCACGGTCGTGCCTAGCAGCGTGGCACTCACCAGCAGCTTGCCGTCTTGCGCCCAACTGCTCAGCCAACATAGGTGCAGGCCGAGTAAACCCAGCGCTAGCAGTAACAGCCACGGCTGCGTCGGGCTGAACACGCAAGCGAACCAGCCGAGCTGAAACAGTGCGGCATTGCTCAGTTGTTTAAACATTAAAGCGACCGAGCAGCGGCGCACGTTGCGCGGCGGGTTTGGCCAGTAATAACTGGGCGGTGCCGATACTGCGCTCGAGAAAACCACCTTCGCAGTAGCACAGGTAAAACTCCCAAAGGCGCAGGAAATAGGCGTCATAGCCGAGCGCTTCGATGCGCTGTTTGGCCGCGCTGAAATTGTCGTGCCAGAGCCTTAACGTGCGCGCGTAGTGCAGGCCAAAGTCTTCCATATGGTGCAGGGTCATGTCGGTTTCGGCGGTGACCACTTCGAGCATCTTGCTCACCGAGGGCAGGGCGCCGCCGGGGAAAATATAGCGCTGGATAAAGTCCACACTGCGCCGCGCTTGCTGGTAACGCTGGTCGCGAATGGTGATGGCTTGCAGCAGCATCAGGCCGTCGGGCTTGAGCAGTTGTGCGCAGCATTTGAAGTAGGTGGGCAAAAAACTATGGCCGACCGCTTCGATCATTTCGATCGACACCAGTTTGTCGTACTGGCCCTGCAGGTCGCGGTAGTCCATCAGCAATACAGTCACCCGTTCTTGTAAACCTTGGGTTTCGATGCGTTTCTGGGTGTAGTCGAACTGCTGTTGCGACAGGGTGCAGGTGGTTACCCGGCAGCCGTAATGGCTGGCTGCATACAGGGCCATGCTGCCCCAGCCGCTGCCGATCTCCAGTAAGTGGTCGCAGGCTTTGAGGTCGAGCTTTTGGCAGATGCGCTCGAGTTTATTCAGCTGCGCCTGCTCTAAGCTGTCGTCAGCACGCAGAAACTGCGCCGCGGAATACATCATGGTCGGGTCGAGAAACTGCTCAAACAAGGCATTGCCTAAGTCGTAATGCGCTTCGATATTCTTGCGTGAGCCTTTGCGAGTGTTGCGATTGAGCCAGTGCAGCGCGCTGATTAACGGCCGTCCCAGTTGCGCCAAACCGCGCTCCATGGCGTCCAATACCTCGATGTTGCTGACGAATAAACGCACCACCGCGGTTAGGTCTGGGCTGCTCCAATAACCGTGAATGTAAGCCTCGCCCGCACCGATCGAGCCGTTGCCGGCCACCAGCGTCCAGAACCCCGAATCGTGCACACTAAGCTCAGCGTGCAGGGCGGCGCCTTCTTGACCAAAGTGCAGTAGTTCATCACCGTCGCGAATCAGCAAACGGCCGTGGCGCAGTTGTTGCAATTGGCGCAAAACCGCGCGCTTGAGCAAGCTTGCGCCGATCCCGTGGGTCGTTAGCCAATGGCTTTTGGCGCTCAGAGAGCTAGCGTTTTTCATCGGGGCGGTCCTCGGTGATGGCGTGGGCGACGCTGAAGCTGTCGGTGGCTACTTGATGGTTGAAAATCGGTACGCGCTTGAGCAGCAAGCGCAGGGCTTGCCAATAAATCGCCAGCACGGTTTTGCCGGTCATCCACGGGAAGCTCAGCAAATGCTGGTGCAAGCTGCGTCGGGTTAGGGCGTGGCGCTGTAGGTTGAGGTGGGCGACAAACAAGCGTTGCTCGCCTTGCCAGTCGGCCATCTGAATCTGCAGTTGCTCGCCTGGCAGGCTAAAGCGCATGCGGTACTCAAGGTCGGGCGGCAGGAACGGCGAGACATGAAACGCCTTGGCCACGGCCACCTGTTGTTGGTCGCCGTTAGCCGCCAGCACATAGTGATAACGCTCGCGAAACGGTGTGTTGCTGACCTCGCAGAGAATCGCCGCCAACTCGCCGTTTTGTTTAAAACAGTAAAAAAAGCTCGCCGGATTAAACGCCAAACCCCAGCTGCGCGGTTGCGCCAGCAGGCAGATAGCGCCGTCGGGCGTCTGCCCGAGGGCTTCGCCAACCCGCTGGCGCACGGCGTCGATCAGCGGCATACCGGCGCGGGTGAACTGCGGCAAAAAATCAGTCTCGCGAAAGCTAAAGGCGGCAAAGCGGCTGCGCCCGGCCAGTGGTGAAAGGGCCAGTACGGCGTCTTGCTCGCTTAAATCTAGCCACAGCAATCCCATGCGGTAGCGAAAACTATGCGCCTTGGGACTAAAGCGCTGGTGTGCCACCCAGCCGCTGTACAGGGCGCTGTTCATGGCTGCGTCTCGAGGCTCTGGCCAAAGGCCGCAGCCACGCGCAGCGCGCTGACCACGCCGTCTTCATGGAAACCATTGGCCCAGTAAGCGCCACAAAAATAGCTGTGGTTAGCGCCGTGTAGCTCCTCCCAGCGCGCTTGGGCGGCCAGCGCATTTAAGCTGTATTGCGGATGGGCATAGGTGTAGCGAGCGAGAATTTTGCTCGGATCAATCGACTCGGTTTGATTCAGGCTGACGCAAAAGGTGCTTGGGCTGTCGATGCCTTGGAGGATGTTCATGTTGTAGGTCAGCGCTGCCGGCTGGCAGCTTGGCCCGCCGAGTCGGTAGTTCCAACTGGCCCAGGCCAGACGGCGTTTGGGCAGCAGGCGGGTGTCGGTGTGCAGCACCACGTCGTTATCGGCATAGGGCAAATTGCCAAGAATTTGCTGCTCGACGGCGGTTGGTGCGGCGAGTAATTGCAGGGCTTGATCGCTGTGGCAGGCGAATACCACCTTGTCGAAACGTTCGCTGCCAGCGGCGCTGTGCAGGGTCACGCCGGCTTCGTCGCGCTCGACCTTAAAGACTGGGCAGCGCAGGCGAATGCGTTCGGCGAAGGAGGCGGTCAGCGGCGTCACGTAGCTGCTCGAACCACCTTTAATCACCTGCCATTGCGGGCGTTCAGTGATCGACAGCAGGCCATGATTTTTAAAGAAGCGTAAGAAAAATGGCATCGGCACATGCATCATTTCGGCCCGTGACATCGACCAAATCGCCGCGCCCATCGGCACTATGTAGTGCTCGATAAACCGCTGGCCGTAGCCCCGCTCGTGCAAATAGACCCCAAGGCTTAGATCTTCGGCAACATTGTGCTGATCGAGGTCGTCGAGGGTCTCGCGGTTAAAGCGCAAGATGTCGCGCAGCATGCCCCAGAAACCGGTCGAGAGCAGGTTGCTGCGTTGGGCAAATAGGCTGTTGAAGGTGTTGCCGTTGTACTCAAAATCGCGGCCCGGTTCGCACACCGAGAAGCTCATTTCGCTGGGCTGATAGGCCACGCCGAGTTGCTTGAGCAGTTGGATAAAGTTCGGGTAGGTCCAGTCGTTGAACACGATAAAACCGGTGTCGATCGCGTAGTCGCGGCCATCCACGCTGACATCCACGGTGTGGGTGTGGCCACCGACCCAATCGCTGGCCTCGAACACATGAATGTCATGCTCGCGGTTGAGCAGGTAGGCGCTGGTTAGGCCGCTGATGCCGCTGCCGATGATGGCGATTTTCATACATTCCCCTTGGGATTACGGCGGGCCATGCGCGTGCCAATGGCCAGTTGCACCCGCGTAGGCAGGTGTGCGAGTAACTGCAAGAAGGTGATGAATACGCCTGGGAAAGCAATCTCGTAAGGCCGCTTAGGCAGGCGTGCGGCAATATGCTGGGCGGCTCGTTCGGCTGACCAACGCAGCGGCATGGGAAAGTCGTTTTTGCGCGTCAGTGGTGTGTCGACAAAACCAGGGCTGATGAGTGTCACGTCGATGCCCTCATGTGCCAGATCAATGCGCAGTGCTTCAAGCAAATAGCGCAGGCCGGCCTTTGAGGCACCATAAGCCTCGGCGCGGGGCAGCGGCAGGTAAGTGACCGAACTGCCAACTCCGACCAAATGCGGCTTACTGCCAACGCGTAATAGGGGCAGGGCGACTTCGATGCAGTAGCCTGCCGAGAGCAGATTAGCGCGCAGCACGCGCTCCAGCATAGCCGCCTCAAAGCTCCCCGTATCCACGTACTCACAGGTTCCGGCATTTAAAATCAGTGTGTCCAGTACTCCCCACGCCTGATGAATCCGCAGGGCGATGGCGCGGACTTGTTCAGCCTCGCCGAGGTCTCCGGGTACCACTAATACCTGCTCTGGGTAGCGCGCGGCCAGGGCCTGGAGAGGCTCCACGCGGCGGGCGCTAACGGCCACCCGGTGGCCGGCCTGCAACAGTTCCTCTGCGAGTGCTGCGCCAATCCCGCTGCTGGCGCCGGTCAGCCAAATGCGTCGTGAAGTGTTCATGCCAGTCTCCTTTTTAGCCAACCGATGACACTGCCCAGCAGCGGCAAGTGTTCGTAAAGCAGAGCACCGGCGTCGAAGTAGTCACGGTGGCTGTACACCTTGCCGTCGCGCCACAGCAGGTGCGAGCAGCCCTCTAGGCGAATCAACTGACCGCCGGCCAACCGCGGATGGCGATAACTCATGTTCCAACGCAGATAACCTTGGCCTTCGCTGACCTGATCGAACCCGTAAAATTCGAAATCCAGCGCGCTGACGTTGGCGTACATCTGGGCAAAGTACTGTTCAATATCAGCCAGCCCGTGCACTTCATGCAGCGGGTCGCAGAACACCGCCTCGCGGCTGTACAAGTCTGCAACTTGGTGCAGATTGTCTTTGTTTAGCCCAGCAAAGGTGTGCGCGAATTGCGCCAGGAAATCGCTCATTCGACCTCCAGTTGGGCCATCTGCGGCAGGCTTTTGAACGCCGCCAAAGCCCGCGCGCGACTCTTACTTAAGTCGACTATTGGCCGTGGATAGTCGGGCAGGCTGAACCACCCGCCGGCGTCCTGAGCAAGGCTGCTGGGTTGGTGCAGGTGCTTTTTATTCAGGCCGGCTAACTCCGGTAGCCAATGACAGATGAAGCGTCCCTCGGCATCGAAACGCTCGGACTGGCGCAGCGGATTGAAGATGCGAAAATACGGCGCCGAGTCGGTTCCGGTCGAGGCACTCCACTGCCAGCCGCCGTTGTTAGCGGCAAGGTCGCCATCGATCAAATGGCGCATAAAAAACCGCTCGCCTTCGCGCCAGTCGATCAGCAGATTCTTGGTCAGAAACATCGCCACTATCATCCGCAAGCGGTTGTGCATCCAGCCGGTGGCCAGCAGTTGGCGCATCGCCGCATCAATAATCGGAATGCCAGTACGGCCCTGTTGCCAGGCAGCCAGTGCCGCGGGGTCGGAGCGCCAAGCCAGCGCTTCGGTGTGCTGGCGAAAAGCGCGGCGCATGGAGACTCGCGGGTAGCCAACTAAAATATGCTTATAGAATTCACGCCAGAGCAGTTCGTTGATCCAGCACACCACGCCGGGATTGCCGGTGTCGAACTCGCCATAGTTGCTGCTCAGCGCCGCATGCAGGCATTGCCTTGGCGACACTACGCCGGCGGCTAAATACGCCGAGAGCTGGCTGGTGCCGGGTCGCGCAGGCAGGTCACGTTGTTGGTCGTAGCGGTGCAGTTGCTCGTCACTGAATAATTGCAAACGGCGCTGCGCCTCGGCTTCGCCGGCCGGCCAGAGCTGTTGGATGCTCAGTGGGGTCGGGGCGAAGCCGGCGACGCTGGTGGGCAGCGGGTCGTGTTGTAAGGCCAGCGGTGCTTGCGCCTTGGGTAGCGGCTGGCAAGCAGGCAGGGCTATTTGCAGGCGCCGGTAACAGGCCTTGCGGAACTGGCTGAACACCTGAAAGTAATTACCGGTCTGGGTTAGCAGGCTGCCGGGTTGAAACAGCAATTGGTCAAGGTGCGACTGCCAAGTGATGCCGTTTTGCGCCAGCAGGCTGGCACTGGCAGCGTCACGGCGGCTTTCATGCACACCGTACTCATCGTTGACCTGCACTGTGCTTATCGCCAGTGTTTGGCACAGGCTGAGTAAGGCCTCAGGCACCTGCTGCCAGTTAGGTACCTGGCGAATTAGCAGGGGCACATTCAATGCGCCTAATTCACGCTGCAGTTCGACCAGATTGCGCAGCCAGAAATCCACCTTGCACGGTGCGTCATCATGCTCCAGCCACTGCTCAGGGGTAATTAAGTACAACGCTACAGTTGGGCCATTGCCCATGGCGGCGGTCAAGGCGCTGTTGTCGTGCACCCGTAGGTCGCTGCGCAGCCAGAGTAGTTGGGTCATGTCGCTAGGCCTGTGAGTAAGTGTAAATTTTGTAGGTGCAGCAGCACGTCGCCGGGCGTGGCAGCCAGTGTCAGGCCCGGCATATTGGCCAGTTCCGCGACATGGATATGTGCGGCTAAACCACTCAATAACAGCGTCGGTGGAGCATTACCGGCCAACTGTGGCAATTGTTGACGCAACAGTTTGCCCTCCAAGCGTTGGTTGGCATGCAGCACAACCGCGCGCGGGTTTAAGCGCTGTAGGGCTAGATTAAGTTGCTCGAGCGGCACGGCCGGTTCTAGTACGCAGGCTGGGCAATCGCTGCTGGTCAGCCAGGCCGTTAGCCATAGCTCAGGTGCAAAGGCCTGCTCATCGATACTCACTAGCAACAGCGGTGCCCCACTGTGTTGGCGATTGTTCTGGGCGATCCGCGCGCTGAGTCGGCTGCGCAACCAGCCATGCCAAAACACCCTTTCAAGCGCGCCGGCAAATTGTTCCTGCCAGCGCAGTTGCAACTCGGCCATTAATGGCAGCAGCAGTTGCTCGGCCATGGTGCGCGGAGGGTATAGGGCTAAGTTGGCATTAAATACATCATCCAACTTACGTTCGCTAAGTTGCTCGATGGCGTGTAGCAGTTGTTGACGGGCGGTTTGCCACGGGCTGTGTTCCAAGCTGGCAGGCGGTTCACTGTTACGCAGTAATGCGGCCACCTGACTGACCGCGACACCGCGCTCTAGCCAGGCTAAAACAGCCTGAATCTTGACCACGTCGGCATCGCTGTAGAGTCGATGACCCTTGCTCGTGCGCTGCGGTATCAGCAGGCCGTAACGGCGTTCCCAAGCGCGCAATGTCACCGGGTTAACCCCAGTCTGCCGCGCAATCTCGCGAATGGGCAGCCAGCCGTCCGGGATTGGGCTATCGGCCAGTTCTGGCGAGTGCTCGGCGGTGGTCAAAGGGCATTCCGTAGGCTGAGGTTTTCTGGGTGCGGTTGCAGATATACCTGACGAGCGATATAGGCATCCGGATGATGGCGAAAGTGATGCTTGAGCAAGGTCAGCGGCACCACCAGCGGCACTATGCCGTTGCGGTATTGATGAATTAATTGGCTGACTTCCTGCTTGTCGGCACCACTCAAGGCTTTTTTCAGGTAGCCGCACAGGTGCTGCAGCACATTGCTGTGGGTGCGCCGGGTGGCGCATTTTTTAAGCGCTTGCATCAGTTGGCTGAAATAGCGTGGCGCCAGTTCTTGCAAGTCGAACTGACCAAGGTTGCCGAGCATTTGCCCTAGCACTTTGTACTGGACTGGGTCGGTAGCCATTAGCTGGTACTTGTAGCGTGAGTGAAAATCTAAAATGCTCTGCCGGGTCAGGCCGCTTTGCAGCAACTGCTGCCAGCGCGCATAGGCATACACGCGGGTGAGGAAATTCTCGCGCAGCACGGCATCGTTGAGACGACCGTCTTCCTCGACCGGCAGATCTGGGTGACGGGCGCAAAAGGCTTGGGCAAAAATACCGCGACCGCCACCGGGGGTGGGCATGCCATTGGCTTGATAGACCTTGACTCGCTCAAGTCCACACGAGGGTGACTGCTGCATAAAGATGTAGCCGCAAATCCCATTTAATTCGCTGGCCATACGTTCGCCGTAAGTGCGCAGTGCGTCGGTGACATCTTTATCTCGGTCCACGGTGCCAATCGCCCGTGGCGCGTGTGGCTCGCCAACCAAACGAATCGGCTCGCGGGGTGTGCCCATGCCAATGCCCACTTCTGGGCATACAGGAACAAACTGAAAATGCTCACTGAGCACTCGGCTGCACAGGTGCGACTGTTTATGGCCGCCGTTAAAACGCACCTCAGCACCCAGTAAACAGGCGCTAATGCCCAGCTTTAATGGTTCGCTTGCTAGGTTGGAATCAGTCATGGGACACCTCTGCACTGGAGCACGAGCGAAGGGATATTCGCTGCGGCCTTGTACAGATAATAGGTGTGTAGTTGTACATATGCAAATATCTTGTATAGGTATTTGCAGCTTGGTTAGCGAGGGGAATTACAGCAGTGTGCTGCTCTTGCGCTTATTATCTGCACCGCATGGCTAACTACAGCCGCTAGCTAGTGCGCCGCAGTCACCCCGCTTGGCGAGAGCGCCAGGCCGCAGGCGGGACTCCGAGATGTTTTTTGAAAGCACGATTAAACGCCGCGACACTCTCGTAACCCACGTCGCTAGCCACTTGTTCGACGCCGATGCGCGAGGCCGTGAGTTTTCTGCAGGCCAGGTTCATTCGCCACTTGGCGACATAAGCCATGGGGCTCTCGCCAAGCGACTGGGAAAACCGCGCGGCAAAGCGTGACGGTGACATCGATACCTGTCCCGCTAAGCGCGCGATTGACCAGTCGTTTGCGGGGTTCGAATGGATAGCCTTGATTGCCCGACCGACCACCGGGTCGGTAATCCCACGAAACCAACCCGTTGCCTGCGGTGGCGTGGTTTCGATATGCGCGCGCACGGCTTCAGCGCACAGAATTTCTAAAAGCCGCTCAATAATGTAACCAGCACCGAATGCCGAACGTTCGATTTCATTGGCCATGATATGCGCGATTCCCGACAAATTATGCAGCTTGCCAGGGCTCGATAGGTTCACCCGCATGATCGGCGGCAGCGCCGAATACAAAGGGTTAAATTGTGTTTGATGGAGCATAAAAACACCGCATAACAGCGACACACCTAATCCCGAACTTGGGCTAGTGAGTTTTTGCGTGTTGGTGCCGCCGGTCAGCAGGGTCTCAATCGGTTGCACCTTGGTGGCCTCGCCTAGCGAGAGCTTATGTGCCTCACCGCCAAATACAATCACCATGTCTCCCGCCGCCAGTGTGCTGCTGTTGCCCGATGCCGTAGTGATTTCGCAATGGCCAAATTCGACCAAATGGAAAGCCACCACCAGGGTGTCACTCTTGATCCGCAAGAACGTAGCGAGCTGCTCGGCACTGGGTATGGCGATCGCGCAGGGCGGTGCGTAGGCTTCACGCAACAACACACTGCCGCCGATCCGCAGTGAACGCAGCGCATCATCTAAAACGTCGCCTATTTGCGTTTTTTCAGTCGTTTCAGCAAAGTTATCGGTGTTTTTGAGCATAGAGGCATCCACTCGGTCAGTTTAATCTGTTTGCATCATAACCCTGAGGAGTACGTCACTATGTCAACTATTTTTCCTGTCTGGATCATGCTTGGACTCGACGTCCTGATGATCATCTACACCCTGTGGGTGTTTTCGATCTTTAAGCCGATAGGCAAGTTAGGGGTTGGCATCGGCGCCGGGATGCTGATCTGGTTGGGCGCGCTGCATCTTGGCTTATCCAGTGAAAGCCTGTTTCCCAAAGAGGTTTCCGGGATTGCTTTTCTGTTGATTATCTTTGCCGCTGTTGGCGTGGTGGGGGCGCTGTTACTGCTGATTCCGGCGTTACGCAAGTTGCTATTTAGCTTGGATCAGCGGCAACTTCTACTGTTGCAAGGCATACGGGTGTTCTTTGGCGGTACATTCTTGATGTTCGCCAGCCTAGGTGTTTTGCCGCAAGGTTTTGGCATCGTCGATGGCTTTACCCATATTGGTGCAGGTTTCTTTGGTTTGATTGCGGCCTTTTCAGTTGCCTGCGGCGTACAGGGTAAGCGCCGCGCTTGGTTTGCCAATATTTTTGGCTTAACTGATATTTTAATTGTTGCAAGTACTCTGGCACTTATCCTGCTGCCGCAAATTGGCCCGCACCATAACATGATGTATGCGGTGTTTTTACCGGCGCCGTTGTGGTTGTGCTTTCACCTAGTATCCATCTACAAGTTGATTTTCGGCGAAGAATAACAGTGCAGTAAAAAAGCCAGCGCGCTTTGATCGGCTAAGGTTGCTCAAAGCGCGCTGCGCATTATTAATAGTCAGCGTGTTATAGCGAGGAAAAATGAAAACTGCATTGATCACCGGCGGCAACAAGGGTATTGGCCTGGAAGTAACCCGTTTGTTTCTAGCGGCCAATTATCGAGTGCTGGTGCTAGCCAGGGACTTTGTCGATTTTGAATTTGCAGGGCATAGCAATATTGGCTTGGTAAAATTCGATTTGCTAAATGTTGCTGGAATTCCTCAGTTGCTGGCTGGGTTAGGTGTGATAGATGTGCTGGTTAATAATGCTGGGATAATGTTGTCAACGGCCTACGATAAATACTCTGAGCAAGCGGTTGCGACTGTCCTTAAAATCAATCTTGAAGCGCCGATTGCGCTAATTAATGCCGTGGCGCAAGGCATGCAGGCGCGCGGCGCGGGTAGGGTGGTGAATAATGCATCAATTGCCGGCCAGATTGGTCATCCGGATATTTGGTATGGGGTTAGCAAGGCCGGCTTAATAAATGCTACTAAGAGTTATGCCAAACTATTAGGGCCAAAAGGTATTTTGGTAAATGCGGTGGCGGCCAGTCCGACCGACACTGAAATGTTGAATGTCATACCCGAAGCGCGCAAGGCAGAGTTTTTAAAGGCGGTAATTTTAAATCGCTTTGCCCAGCCGCAAGAGGTGGCCGAAGCTATTTTTTGGTTGGGTAGCAGTTCGCCTGAATATATCAATGGTATTTGCCTTGATATTAATAATGGATCATTTAACCGATAAGCGCCTAGCACGATGTTGCCAGAGCGCCTGCACCGTTGGCTCGACATACAGGAAATTGACCACGATGAACATTCTCATGCTGCCAGGCTTTGCTAATTCCGGGCCACTGCACTGGCAAAGTCTGTGGGAAAAAGCCAACACGAATTACTTACGGGTGAATCAAGCCGATTGGCAGAACCCCAACTGCTCGCACTGGCTCGCCGCACTTGAAGAGAGCGTCAAGGCGGCAGGGCCCAACACTATCTTGGTCGCGCATAGCTTGGGCTGTTTGCTGGTTGCACACTGGGCGGCAACAACCCAGTTGCGCATCAAAGCCGCCATGCTGGTGGCGGTGCCCAATCCCGCCAGCCCACTGTTTCCCGCGCAAATAACCGGCTTTACGCCGGTTCCCATGCAGCGCCTGCCTTTCGACTCTATTGTGGTCGCCAGTAGCGATGACCCTTATGCGCACATCAGCTACGTCGAAGCATGCGCCGCGGCATGGGGCAGCGCTTTAATCAATATCGGTGCGGCGGGGCATATCAATGCCGCCAGCGGTTTAGGTGCTTGGGCCGAGGGGCAAAGGCTTTTGCAGCAGTGCATGCTTGAATAGGATGCATAGTTGCTATAGGTGGCGCTAACGATTCTTATTTTGCTTATACTCGTGGCTCTTTTTTGGAGACCGAGCGTGGCTGTTTTTTCGTTTATCTATGCCTTCTTGGTCGAGCCGGTGATCGTGCAGTTCACGGGTATTTTCGATCTGAATGGCCGCTTTGGGCTGTTATTCCTCTGCGTGTCGTACGCCGTTGCTTATGGCCTATTTCGCTGGCGCAAGCGGCGCGGGCTGACGGATGCCTGCTCGTTTTGGCAGTTCATCGGTGGCCGTCAGGTCAATTTGCATCGTTCGGCGCTGCTGGATTATCGCTATTACTTTGTGCGCGCCATCCTGAAGGTCGCGTTGCTGCTGCCCTTGTTCGCGTGGTTGGCTCCCTATTTATTTAAGCCCAGCGATTACGTCGAACTGTTCACCCGCCTGTGGGGCGCCCGCCCGCTTTTGACTGAGCAGAGCCTTGGACTGGCACTGCTGTATGGCTTGGGGCTGTTTTTGCTGCGCGATTTCAGCCATTACTGGGTTCATCGGGCGTTTCATTCGCGCCTGTTGTGGGAGTTTCATAAGGTTCATCACTCGGCCCCCGTGCTGGTGCCAGCCACCGCCAGCCGGGTGCATGTTGTTGAGCTTATCGCCGACAAGCTCCTGGCCAGCCTGGGTGTGGCGCTCTACGCCGGCCTGTTTTGGTATCTGTGTGGTGGGCGAGTGAGCGCTTACACGCTGTTTGGGGTGACCTATCTGTTGTTTATCTGCAATGCGCTGGCGGCCAATTTGCGCCATAGCCATGTGTGGTTGTCGTTCGGCTCGCGCATCGAGCATGTGCTCAGTAGCCCGGCCCAGCATCAGATCCACCACAGTGATGCGCCTCGGCACTTCAATAAAAACTTCGCTACTAACCTGTCGCTGTGGGATTGGCTGTTCGGCACTCTGTACGTTACCAGTGCCACTCCTGAGCCTTTACAGTTCGGCACCGGCGAGCGCGACAGCGAGCGTTACCTGACGCTGTATGGCCTGATCGTTACGCCCTTTGTGCGTGTTGCCGGCCAACTGGCCGCCGCCAGAGCGCGCCGTGCGCCGAGTGCGCCGGCCTCCGTGGAGCCAGTGAACGGCACACCGGTGTCGGCATTAACGGCCTCACTAGTGCCGCAGAACGCCTCATCGACGGCTAACCTAGATCGCCGCGAAGCCGCCTAAAGCTTTCTCTCGTCGCGCCTGTCGCTGGCGTGCAGAGCGATATTCCCTGACTACTATCAAGGCCATGGCCAAATCCTATTGGCCGGTTGGCGACCCATCAACCAAGCTGAGTCGCACATCAGGTGAATACTTAGGAGCGCAGCATGTCAGACCAATCGAAGTGTCCGTTTGCCGCAGGTGCGGCTAAATCCATGACCGTTGCAGGGCCGAGCAATGCCAGTTGGTGGCCCGAGCAACTCAATCTGAATATTCTCCACCAGCATTCCTCCCTGTCCGACCCGCTGGGCGCGGACTTCAACTACGCCGAACAATTCAAAACGCTCGACCTCGATGCCGTGGTGCAAGACCTCACCGCCTTGATGACCGACTCGCAAGATTGGTGGCCAGCCGACTGGGGCCACTATGGCGGCCTGATGATTCGCATGGCCTGGCACTCGGCTGGCACCTATCGCACCAGTGACGGGCGTGGCGGTGCCGGCAATGGCAACCAGCGTTTCGCCCCGCTGAACAGTTGGCCGGATAACGGCAATTTGGACAAAGCCCGGCGTTTGCTGTGGCCGATCAAGCAAAAATACGGCCAGCAAATTTCCTGGGCCGACCTGTTTATCCTCGCCGGCAACGTGGCGCTGGAGTCCATGGGCTTCAAGACCTTTGGTTTTGCCGG
>JAIETJ010000081.1 GCA_019745275.1 Pseudomonadaceae bacterium
CGGCTGGGCGTGCCGTGCTTGCTGGTGATAATTTCCACCTGCTCGCCGGTTTGCAGGCTGTAGGTGAGCGGCACTATGCGCCCGTTGATCTTCGCACCACGGCAGTTATGGCCGATTTCGGTGTGCACCCGGTAGGCAAAATCCAGCGGCGTGGCACCTTGCGGCAAGTCAATCGCATGGCCATCGGGGGTGAACACATAGACCCGATCCGGCTCGATATCGACCCGTAGCTGCTCGGCCAAACTGCCAATGTCACCGAGCTCTTCATGCCACTCCAGCACCTGACGCAACCAGGAGATTTTCTCCTCGTAATGGTTGGAGCCAGACTTAACGTCGGTGCCCTTGTAGCGCCAGTGCGCGCAAACCCCAAGCTCGGCCTCTTCGTGCATGTCGCTGGTGCGGATTTGCACCTCAAACACCTTACCGTCCGGGCCGAGCACGGCGGTGTGCAGCGAGCGGTAGCCGTTCTCTTTGGGATTGGCGATGTAGTCGTCGAACTCTTTGGGCACATGCCGCCACAGGCTGTGCACTATCCCGAGGGTGGTGTAGCAATCACGCACTGCCGGCACCAGCACGCGCAAGGCGCGCACGTCGTAGATCTGGCTGAATTCCAGACCTTTGCGCTGCATTTTGCGCCAGATCGAGTAGATGTGTTTGGCCCGACCGCTGATGTCGGCGTCGATGCCGGCCGCCGCTAACTCTTCACGCAGCTGCTGCATCACCTCGCTGATGTACTGCTCGCGATCCAAGCGGCGCTCGTGCAGCAGTTTGGCGATTTGCTTGTATTGCTCCGGCTCCAGGTAGCGAAACGACAGGTCCTCCAGCTCCCACTTGATATGGCCGATGCCTAAGCGATGAGCCAGCGGCGCATAAATATCAAACACCTCGCGGGCGACCCTTTGGCGTTTTTCATCCGGGGCATTTTTGATCGCACGGATCGCGCAGGTGCGTTCGGCCAGTTTGATCAGCGCCACGCGCACGTCATCGACCATCGCCACCAGCATTTTGCGCAAGTTCTCGACCTGCACCTGAGTGCCGAGCACCAAGGATTCGCGCGGGTTCAAGCTGGCGCTGATGGCGGCCATGCGCAGCACGCCGTCGATCAATTTACTGACCACCGTACCGAAGCGCTGCTGCACCGCCGCCAAGGGGATATGCCCCTCGCGCACGCCACGGTAGATGACGGCGGCCACTAAGGAGTCTTGATCGAGTTTGAGGTCGGCCAAAATAAGCGCAATCTCAAGGCCGGCATGAAAACTCGAAGCGCCTTCAGCCCATAAATTTTTCGCCGCGTTAGCTTGCTGCTCAGACTCACGGGCAAAATCGCAAGCTTCTTTCAGGGCGCCACGATCGAGCGCCGGATCAAGACTAAGGACCTGGTCCAACCAGCCCTCGAGATTGACCGTACCGTCGGCATTGATCGGCTGTTGCGCTCTTACCTGAACCATAAATGCTCCCGTTTCCTTATTTCCCGGATTGCGAGGCGCTAATCGGTGGGCAACGCTGCGCGGTTGCCCACCCTACGTGTCACTTGCCACGCACCAGTTACCATTAAACCAATTCAAACAACGCCATCGCTTCGACATGCGCGGTTTGCGGAAACATATCGAGAATCCCAGCACGTTTGAGCCGGTAGCCTTGGCGCACCAGCTCCGCCGCATCACGGGCCAAGGTGGCCGGATTACAGGACACATACAGCACTCGTTGCGCCCCGCTGGCAGCCATTTGTTGCACCGCATGCCAAGCACCATCGCGCGGCGGATCGAGCAGCACGGCAGCAAAACCCTCGGCGCCCCAAGCACCCTTGGCCACCGGCGCAGCCAAGTCAGCCTGATAAAACTGTAGATTAGCCAAGCCATTGGCACTGGCATTTAAGCGCGCCCGTTCAACCATGGCCGCCACTCCTTCGACCGCCACCACTTCACGCACCCGCTGCGCCAGCGGCAAGGCAAAGTTACCCAAGCCACAGAACAAATCCAGTACCCGCTCATCTACTTGCGGCGCTAACCAATCGAGCGCCTGGGCGATCATCGCTTCGTTCACCAGAGCATTTACCTGCACAAAGTCGCCGGGCCGATAGGCCAGTTGCAGGTTCCAACTGTCGAGGCGAAAGCCCAAGGTCTGCCCGGCCAGATACGGCTGTGGTTCATCCACCCCGTGCAGCCATAACTGGGCGCTGTGCTCGCTGCAAAAATCCTGCAGGCGGGCTAGGTCCGCCTCTGGCAATGGCGCGGTATGCCGCAGCAACACGGCATTCGCGCTGCCACTAAAGAGTTCAACATGCCCAAGCGTCTGCGGTTTACTCAAACTGCGCAGCAACTGCGGTAATGCGTGCAGAATCGTTTGCAAGGGCTGTACCAGCACCGGGCAATCGTTAATAGCGACTATGTCTTGGCTGGCAGCGGCGCGAAAACCGACATCCAGCTGACGAGTTTTAGTATCCCAACGCACGGCAATCCGCGCACGCCGGCGGTAGCCAAACTCTGGCCCGACCAAGGGCGCGGCCCACTCCTCAGGCGCAAGACCAGCAACCCGCAGTAGCTGTTCAGCCAAGGTTTTTTGCTTTAAATCCAGCTGCTCGCTATGCGGCAGATGCTGCAAGGTGCAACCGCCACAGGTCTTGGCGTGCGCACAGGGTTCAGTGCGGCGCATGGGGCTGGCCCTAAAAATGCGCTCGGCACGCGCCTCGACCACCTGACTGCGGGCGCTGAGCACCCGAGCTTCCACTTGTTCATCGGCCAAGGCGCCGGCAACAAACCAAGTACGCCCCTCAACAAAGGCAATGCCGCGACCATCGTTGGCCAGCCGTTCAATCGTTAAACGCTGCTTTTTACCGGTTGGCAGCGACGCTGCCCGCACACCACCCGCGGGTTGGAAGCGCAGATTCAGCTCTTTCTTAGCCATAGTTAAAGCTGTCCGTCAGGTAGTGGTGCGTGGGGTTCGTCATAAATGCCGGTGGACAGGTAACGGTCGCCGCGGTCGCAAATAATCGCCACCAGCACGGCATTTTCAACTTCCGCCGAAAGTCGCAACATGGCCGCCACCGCGCCGCCCGAGGACACGCCACAGAAGATGCCTTCTTCGCGCGCCAGCCGACGCATTACCTGCTCGGCTTCGAGCTGCGCCATGTCGATAATTCGATCGACCCGCTCGGCTTGGTAAATTTTCGGCAGGTACTCGGTTGGCCAACGGCGAATGCCGGCAATCGAGGCGCCGTCCTCGGGCTGCAAACCAACAATTTGCACCGCTGGGTTTTGTTCTTTCAGGTAGCGCGACACGCCCATGATGGTGCCAGTGGTACCCATCGAGCTAATAAAGTGGGTGATGCGGCCGTGGCTTTGCTGCCAAATTTCTGGCCCGGTGCTGGTGTAGTGCGCTTCGGGGTTATCGCCATTGGCGAACTGATCGAGCACCTTGCCACGGCCTTCGGCTTGCATCTGCAAGGCCAAGTCGCGGGCGGTCTCCATGCTCTCGACCAAAATTAACTGGGCGCCATAGGCGGTCATGGCCGCCTTGCGCTCGGCGGTCGAGTTGGCCGGCATAATCAGCACCATCGGGTAGCCTTTGATCGCGGCGACCATCGCCAAGGCGATCCCGGTGTTGCCGGAGGTAGCCTCAATTAGCGTGTCACCGGGGGCAATCGCGCCGCTCAGTTCGGCCCGGGCAATCATCGACAAGGCAGGCCGATCTTTCACCGAACCGGCCGGATTATTGCCTTCGAGCTTAACCAGCAAGGTATTCGAGGTCGCGCCCGGCAAGCGCTGCAGGCGCACCAGCGGGGTCTGGCCGATGCACTCGGCAATGGTTGGGAACGGGCTATCGGCAGGCAACAAGGTCATGGCGCAAAGTAATCCGCACAGCAAAAATAGACCCCCATGATAACGGCAAACCGTCACGCGCCCTATCACCAGCACGCTGCAGTTTGTTGCAGCACTAGAGTTACACTGCGCCACCGGACTGTTTAAACCGCCCAGATCGATCAAGGAGCCACTTGTGTTCAAGGACTTAGGCCTTAAAAGCCGCGTGTTACTGCTCTCTTTGCTGCCCAGCAGCGTCTTAGCCTTGGCGCTGGGCGGTTACTTTGCCTGGACGCAATTGAGCGATATGCAGGCGCAGCTGCTCCAGCGCGGACAGATGATCAGCAGCCAACTGGCGGTTTTGGCGCTACCAGCACTGGCGCAAAACCAGCCGCAAGCGCTGGCACTAATGGCCAACGAGGCCCTCGAGCACGCTGATGTGCGCTCAGTGCAGCTATTAGATGCACAGCGCGAAGTGCGCGCCCATGCTGGCCCGAGCATGCTCAATCCGGCGCCCAGCAACAGCCCGCAGCTCAGCGTGCTAAGCAATCATGCCGCCAGTCGATTTCTCTTGCCGGTGTTTGCCGATAACTCCACCCGTACTGATGCCCAAGGTAGCGGCGCCAACAAACAACCGCTGGGCTGGGTAGAACTGGAGATGTCCCACGACGGCACCTTGCTACGCGGCTATCGCAGTTTGTTCGGCACAGTACTGCTGGTATTGGCTGCGCTCTTGGCTAGTGCGCTGATGGCGGCGCGCATTAGTCAGGCGATCAACGACCCGCTGGATAAAGTCAAACAATGCGTCGCCAGACTTAAAGATGGCCACCTAGAAAGCCGCTTGGAACCACTGGGCAGCCATGAGCTGGACCAATTGGCGGCGGACATTAATCGCATGGCCGAAGCCTTGCAAAACGCCCAAGAAGAACTGCAACACAGCATCGAACAAGCCACTGAAGACGTACGGCAAAATCTGGAAACCATCGAAATTCAGAATATCGAGCTGGGTATCTCACGCAAAGATGCCGTGGAAAACAGCCGCCTGAAGTCGGAATTTCTCGCCAATATGAGCCACGAAATCCGCACCCCACTGAATGGCATTATTGGGTTTGCCAACCTGCTGCAAAAAAGTGATTTGAGCCCACGTCAACAGGACTACCTCGACACCATCAGCCAATCCGCCGACAGCCTTTTGGTGATCATCAATGAGGTCCTCGATTTTTCTAAAATTGAGGCCGGCAAGCTGGTACTGGAGAATATTCCGTTTAACTTGCGCGATCTGCTGCAAGAGACCATGACCCTACTGGCGCCAAGCGCTCACGCCAAGCACCTTGAGTTACTCAGCTTGGTTTATCGCGACACGCCCATGACCCTGATCGGCGACCCGCAGCGACTCAAGCAAATCCTCACCAACCTGACCAGCAACGCGGTTAAATTTACCCGCGAGGGCACGGTTATCGCCCGCGCCATGCTCATGGATGAGGACGACGAGAGCGTGCAACTGCGCATTAGCGTGCAAGACAGTGGCGTTGGTTTATCCGACGAAGACTTGCGCATGCTGTTTCAAGCCTTTACTCAGGCCGACAACTCACTCACCCGACAATCCGGTGGCACCGGCTTGGGCTTGGTCATATCCAAGCGCTTGATCGAACAAATGGGTGGCGAAATCGGCGTCGCCAGCACCCCCGGCGAGGGCTCGGAATTCTGGATCAGCTTAAAGCTGCCCAAAGCCCGCGACGACAGTCAAGACCTGCCCCGCGCGCCGTTACTCGGCCAACAAGTGGCGATCTTGGAGCGCCACGAACTGGCGTGCCAAGCCCTGCAACATCAACTGCAAGACTGCGGTTTAATCACCCACACCTTTACGGCCCTCGACACTTTACTGAACACGGTCAAACAGCTCCGCTACAGCAACACGCCGATTCATTTGGCCGTGCTCGGCGTCAACGCTAAAGACTTTGCCCCGCAATCTTTACTCACGCAGTTATGGGCGTTGGAAGGTCTAGGCTGCAAGACGCTGCTGTTGGCGCCAACCACCGAGCAAGGGCTGTATCACTACGCCATGCCGGACACGCACTTTTGCGTACACGCCAAGCCAGCCTGCACGCGCAAACTGCAACGAACTCTCAGCGAGCTGATTGCACCGCGCCTGGCCCTGCGTGATCAGCCATTAGCACCCAGCGGCCCGGCACCTTACCTTTTATGCGTGGACGACAACCCGGCCAATCTGCTGCTGGTAAAAACCTTACTTGAGGATCAAGGTGCCCGCGTGGATGCACTCGACAGCGGCTATGCCGCCCTCGACGCCGTCAAGCTTAACAACTACGACCTAGTCTTTATGGACATCCAAATGCCCGGCATGGATGGTCGACAAACCACGGAGGCGATTCGCCTATGGGAAGCCGAACAGAGCCGCCAACACCTACCGATCATTGCCCTCACCGCCCACGCACTGGCCAACGAGAAAATCGCCCTGCTGCAAAACGGCCTAGATGACTACCTGACTAAACCGATCGACGAGCGTCAACTGGCGCAAACGGTACTCAAATGGACCGGTTTAGCGCTGCGCGAGGTCGGCCCTGAGCGCCAGTACATTGCTCATCAGCCAACCCAGCAACTCAGCGTATTGGATGCCGCGGAAGGCTTACAACTGGCCGCCGGCAAAGCCGATTTAGCCGCGGACATGCTCAGCATGCTGCTTAGCTCACTGGAGAATGACCGCAGCACCTTGCAGCAGGCTCGCGCCAATAACGCCCGCGAGGTGCTGCTGGAGCGCATTCACCGCCTGCATGGCGCTACCCGTTACTGCGGCGTGCCGCAACTGCGCGCCAGTTGCCAACAGTGCGAGAGCCTCCTTAAACAAAATTCGCCAGCCGCCGAAACGGCGCTGGATGAATTAGACGCCGCTATCGGCCGACTACTTAACCACGCCCAGGCCAGTGCTTAAGTGCCCGAGCAGCCGTACATGGAGCGATTGAATGCGGATTATTTTATTCAGCAGCCAGCCTTACGACCACGACAGCTTTACCGCTGCCACCCTACCCGTCGGCGCTGAACTGGAGTTCCAACACAGCCATCTGACCCTCGCTACCGCGCCACTGGCGCAAGGCTGCGCAGTGGTCTGCGCGTTTATTAACGATGATTTGTCTGCATCCGTGTTGCAGCGCTTAGCGGCCGGTGGCACCCGGTTAATTGCCCTGCGCTCGGCCGGCTACAACCATGTCGACCTCAGCGCCGCGCAACAACTGGGCATCAGCGTGGTTCGGGTACCCGCCTACTCGCCCTTTGCCATCGCCGAACATGCCGTGGCGCTGATTTTGGCGCTGAATAGACGCATTCACCGGGCGTTCAATCGCACCCGCGAAGGCGATTTCTCCCTGCACGGCTTGATCGGCTTTGATTTGCACGGCAAAACCGTGGGCATTGTTGGCACCGGCCAGATAGGCGCAGCGTTTGCACGAATTATGGCCGGCTTCGGCTGCCAACTGCTGGCGCACGACCCGCACCCTGATCCGCAGTTGCAAGCCTTGGGGGTGCGTTACTTGCCACTCGCGGAGCTATTAGCACACGCACAAATCGTCAGCCTGCATTGCCCGCTGACCAGCGACACCCGCCACCTGATCAACCGGCAATCGTTGGCCTGTATGCAGCCTGGCGCCATGCTGATCAACACCGGGCGCGGCGCATTGGTCGACACCCCGGCATTGATCGACGCACTCAAAAGCGCGCAACTCGGTTACTTGGGTTTAGACGTGTATGAAGAAGAGGCGGCGCTGTTTTTTGAAGATCAATCCGATCAACCGCTGCAAGATGACGTGCTGGCCCGCCTACTTACCTTCCCCAACGTCATAGTCACCGCTCACCAAGCCTTCCTGACCCGCGAAGCACTGGCCGCCATCGCCAGCATCACCATGGAAAACATTGCTTGCTGGGCCGCCGGCCAGCCGCAGAATCTAGTCACGGCCTAAATCGACAGACGAAAAAAAGCCGGAAACAACAGGCCGTGTGAAAACGTAGCGAGCGACGGTTAGGCAAGGCAAAAACAGGCGAAAAAGCGCAGTTTACGAGCTGTAAATGAGCATTTTGAGCCTGATTTTAACGCCGCATAACCGAGCGCAGTAGTTTTCAAACAGCCTGAAAATCCGGCTTATTCTTCGAGCGCTTAACTAAGCCTTAGGCAAGGTCACGCCCAGCTGCCCCTGATATTTGCCGCCGCGATCCTTGTACGACACCTCACAGACCTCGTCCGACTCAAAAAACAGCATCTGCGCCACGCCTTCGTTGGCGTAAATCTTGGCTGGCAAGGTGGTGGTATTGGAGAATTCCAACGTCACATGGCCTTCCCACTCCGGCTCAAGCGGAGTGACGTTGACGATAATGCCGCAGCGCGCATAGGTACTTTTGCCCAAGCAGATGGTCAGCACATTGCGCGGGATACGAAAGAACTCGACCGTACGGGCCAAGGCAAAGGAGTTTGGCGGAATGATGCATACATCACTTTTAACATCGACAAAACTCTTCTCATCGAAGTTTTTCGGATCCACGGTGGCCGAATTGATGTTGGTAAACACCTTAAATTCGTCGGCGCAACGCACGTCGTAACCGTAGCTGGAAACCCCATAAGAGATCAGCGCCTGAGCACCCTCGGCACGCACTTGGCGCTCAACGAAGGGCTCAATCATGCCGTGCTCCTGGGCCATGCGGCGAATCCATTTATCCGATTTGATGCTCATGGCGACGTTCCTAAAGAGGTGATAAAACCGATGGCCTATCTTACCGGGGCATCAGCAGGGATCAAAGCCCGCAAAATAGGCCGATGGGCACACCGTCAATCAGCTGATCCGCACACGCCGGATAAAATTATTAGCACAACCGGTTAAAAGCGGGTATTGTTTGCTCACTGTGTTGCATGTGTCACCGCGAATCGCTACCTGATGTTGAATTTCGATCCAATCATCGCACGACTCCTTTTACTCGTTGCACTCAGTCTTGGCCTGGGCTTGTCCAGGGCTGTAATTTAATTTGTTTTAGGAGATACACCATGTCGAATCGTCAAACTGGCACCGTTAAGTGGTTCAACGATGAAAAAGGCTTCGGCTTCATCACTCCACAATCGGGCGACGACCTGTTCGTTCACTTCAAAGCTATCCAAAGCGACGGCTTCAAAAGCTTGAAAGAAGGCCAACAGGTTTCTTTCGTAGCTACCCGCGGCCAGAAAGGCATGCAGGCTGAGGAAGTTCAAGTTATCTAACTTGCGCTGAATCAAGAAAAACCCCGCTTACGAGCGGGGTTTTTTTATGCCTAATTTTTATGCCTATTGCTTAGTCATCCGCGCGCTGCTTGCTTGGCGACTCAATCACCTAGCAAGCAACGCCAACCTCAGTCGTCGCTGATAACGATACTTGGCATCGCCTGCGCATTCGCAGCCTGAAGAACGATGCGCGCGCCAACCAAGCGAGCCAATTCTTGGTAAACCATGGAGATTTGACACTCAGGTTCAGCCGCTACGGTTGGCTTACCGTTATCGGCCTGCTCGCGAATCAGCATCGACAATGGCATCGACGCTAAGAGCTCAACACCAAACTGCTCCGCCAAACGCGCGCCACCGCCCTCGCCAAACAGATGTTCGGCATGCCCGCAATTGGAGCAAATGTGCACGGCCATGTTTTCCACTACACCGAGCACCGGGATATTCACCTTACGGAACATCTCGACGCCTTTTTTGGCGTCCAGCAAAGCCAAGTCTTGCGGAGTGGTGACTATCACCGCGCCGACCACCGGCACCTTTTGCGCCAAGGTCAGCTGGATATCACCGGTGCCAGGCGGCATATCGACGACTAAATAGTCCAGATCACTCCACGCGGTTTGCGTCACCAACTGCAGCAAAGCGCCGGAGACCATCGGCCCACGCCAGACCATCGGGGTGTTGTCGTCAGTCAAAAAGGCCATCGACATCACTTCAACGCCGTGCGCCTGAATTGGCACAAACCATTGCTGATCTTTCACTTGCGGGCGGGTGCCAGCGGGAATGCCGAACATGATGCCCAAGCTCGGGCCATAGATATCCGCATCGAGAATACCGACCCTGGCGCCTTCGCGCGCCAGCGCCAACGCCAAGTTGGCCGCCGTAGTGGACTTACCCACGCCGCCCTTGCCGGAAGCCACGGCAATCACGTTTTTCACATTGCTCAGCGCCGGCACTTGCGCCTGGCCCTTGTGCGCCTCGATCACGCAATCGACTTGCACAGCAGCCGACTCAACTCCGTCGAGATTCTCCAGCGCCATTTGCAACAACTGCGCCCAACCATTCTTAAACAAATCGGCGGCGTAGCCCAATTGCAGGCGCACACGCACCTTGCTACCTTGAATATCGATCTCACGCACGCAGCCAGCGGTGACCGGATCCTGATTCAAATGCGGGTCGGTGTACTGACGCAGCGCTGCTTCTACCGTTTCGCGGGTCACGAGGCCCATGCTTAACTCCCAAAATATCTGACTAAAACCTGCCGCTATCCTACCCGAGTGCCTGCGCGGATGAAAAAAAACCGCCAGACCTATATAGTTGTCGACCTTCTTCGTCGCCAATTAATAGCCGAGCACCATGTCCGAGCCACGTCAGATTCTCGTTACCAGCGCCCTGCCCTACGCCAATGGCTCCATCCACTTGGGCCACATGCTGGAATACATCCAGACCGACATGTGGGTGCGCTTTCAAAAGCTGCGCGGCAATCAGTGCACCTACGTGTGCGCCGACGACGCCCACGGCTCGGCCATCATGTTGCGCGCCGAGAAAGAAGGCATTACCGCCGAACAACTGATCGCCAATGTGCAGGCTGAACACAGCGCCGACTTTGCCGATTTCTTGGTTGAGTTTGACAACTTCCACTCGACCCACGCAGAAGAAAACCGCGAGCTGTCGGCGGCGATTTATCTGAAACTGCGTGACGCCGGGCATATCGCCACCCGTTCTGTGACCCAGTATTTCGACCCAGAAAAAGGCATGTTCCTCGCCGACCGTTTTATCAAGGGCACCTGCCCTAAATGCGCCGCCGAGGACCAGTACGGCGATAACTGCGAAAAATGCGGTGCCACCTACGAGCCGACCGAACTGAAGAACCCGCGCTCGGCGATCTCCGGCGCAGTGCCGGTACTGAAAGACTCGCAGCATTTCTTCTTCAAGCTGCCCGACTTCGAAGCCATGCTAAAAACCTGGACCCGCAGCGGCACGCTGCAGGAGCCGGTGGCCAACAAGATCGCCGAATGGCTGGATAGCGGCCTGCAGGAGTGGGACATCAGCCGCGATGCCCCGTACTTTGGTTTTGAGATTCCAGATGCGCCCGGCAAGTATTTTTACGTCTGGCTGGATGCACCGATCGGCTACATGGCCAGTTTCAAGAACCTCTGCGCACGCCGCCCAGAGCTGGATTTTGACGCTTACTGGAACAAAGACTCGACGACCGAGCTGTATCACTTTATTGGCAAAGACATCGTCAACTTCCACGCGTTGTTTTGGCCGGCCATGCTCGAAGGCGCCGGCTATCGCAAGCCAACGGCAGTCAACGTACACGGCTACCTGACGGTCAACGGGCAGAAAATGTCCAAGTCACGCGGCACCTTTATTAAGGCGCGCGCCTATCTCGACCAACTCAACCCGGAATACCTGCGTTATTACTACGCCAGCAAACTGGGGCGCAGCGTCGATGATTTGGACTTAAACCTCGACGATTTCGTGCAAAAAGTGAATGCCGACCTAGTCGGTAAAGTGGTGAACATTGCCAGCCGCTGCGCCGGTTTTATTCACAAAGGCAATGCCGGCGTGCTGGTGGCTGCCAACCCTGAGCCCGAGCTGTGGGCCGCCTTCCAAGCTGCCGCGCCGAGCATCAGTGACGCCTATGAAGCCCGCGACTTTGCTCGCGCCATGCGCGAAATCATGGCATTGGCTGACCGTGCGAACGCCTGGATTGCCGACAAAGCCCCGTGGTCGCTGAACAAGGTTGAAGGTAAGCAAGCTGAAGTACAGCAAGTCTGCGCCCTGAGCATCAACCTGTTCCGTCAACTGATGATCATGCTTAAACCGGTGCTACCAAAACTGGCCGCCGATGCCGAAGCCTTCCTGAATGTGCCGCCACTGCGCTGGAGCGACCTCAGCACTATGCTGGCCGACCACCAGCTGAACCCGTTCAACCCACTGCTCACCCGCATTGACCCAGCGAAGATCGAAGCCATGCTCGAAGCCTCCAAAGAAGACCTGATCGCCGAAGGCGCCATCAATGCAGGCGCCACAACCGGCAATGGCGAGTTGACGAAAGAGCCGGTGGCCGCCGAAATTAACTTCGACGCCTTCGCCGCCGTCGACCTACGCATCGCCCTGATCGAAAAATGCGAGTTCGTCGAAGGCGCCGACAAGCTGCTGCGCTTGACCCTGGATATCGGCGACGCCAAGCGCAATGTGTTTAGCGGCATCAAGAGTGCCTATCCAAACCCTGCCGAACTGGAAGGCCGGCTGACCCTGTATGTGGCCAACCTGGCGCCGCGCAAGATGAAGTTTGGCATCAGCGAAGGCATGGTCTTGGCGGCCGGCCCCGGCGGTAGCGAAATTTACCTGCTGAGTCCCGACAACGGTGCCAAGCCAGGCCAGCGGGTTAAGTAAGGATAGGTACGCGTGTGTGATTGGCTGCGCTTTTGTAGGGTGTGTTAGGAGCAACGCGACGTAACGCACCTACGGCGAGATTCAAGCGACAACCAACGTTTTGGCAACAGTGGTTGTCGCAACGCTGATTATCGCAAAATGGTGCGGTTCGCGGGCTCACCAGCACCCTACGCCAAAGTACGCGCAAGCACTCATGCATACACCGCGTTACATAAGGACAAACGCCACAACTGTCTTTACTTAACCTTTACTGATGCGGCACTTCTTCTGAGCCCAGGTACATGAGCCAACCGACATGACCGAACTCGCCCTGATCCTAATCAGCTCCATTCTGGTCAACAACTTTGTATTGGTGCAGTTTCTTGGCTTGTGTCCCTTTATGGGGGTGTCCAAGCGCATTGAGACGGCGATTGGCTTGGCATTGGCCACCACCTTTGTGCTGACGCTGGCGGCGATGAGTTGCTACCTAATCCAGCAGTACGTGCTCAAGCCGTTGAACTTGGAGTTTCTGCGCACCATCAGTTTTATTCTGGTGATTGCCGTGGTGGTGCAGTTCACCGAGATGCTGGTGCATAAAACCAGCCCGCTGTTGTACCGGGTGCTGGGGATTTTTTTACCGCTGATTACCACCAACTGCATAGTGTTGGGCGTGGCCTTGCTGAACGCCAACAAGGGCGAGTTCACCTTTATTACCGCTACCACCACGGGCCTGGCCGCCGGCTTGGGTTTCTCCTTGGTGCTGGTGTTGTTTGCCGCCATGCGCGAGCGCATCGCCATCGCCGATGTACCGCTGCCGTTTCGCGGCGCGGCGATCGGCATGATTACCGCAGGCTTAATGTCGCTGGCCTTTATGGGCTTTGCCGGGTTGATCAAACTATGAGCCGGCAACTATGACGCGAGTCTCGCCAGCATGAGTGTGGTGCTCAGCGCCGTATTGGCGTTGCTCGCCCTGTGCTTGGTGTGCGGCGCGATTTTGGGCTTTGCCGCGGTGCGTTTTCGCGTTGAGGGTGACCCGCTGGCTGAGCAGATCAATGCCTTGTTGCCGCAAACCCAATGCGGGCAATGCGGCTATCCCGGCTGCAAGCCGTATTCCGAGGCGATCGCCGGCGGCGACAAGATCAATAAATGCCCACCCGGCGGTGAGGCGACCATTCAAGCGCTGGCCGAATTACTGGATGTAGAGGTGCTGGCACTGGACGCGGTAGAAGGCGAAAAACCACTGATGGTGGCCTTTATTCGCGAGGCCGAATGCATCGGTTGCACCAAGTGCATTCAGGCCTGTCCGGTGGATGCGATTCTCGGCGCGGCCAAGTTGATGCACACGGTTATTGCCGCCGAATGCACCGGCTGTGACCTGTGCGTCGAACCCTGCCCGGTCGATTGCATCGACATGCTAGTGGTCGGCAGCAACCTGCAAAGCTGGCACTGGCCGCTGCCACTGGCACCCGGCCAATTAATCGCCAGCGACCGCGAGCATGCCGCATGAGCCAATTATGGGACTTCCCCGGCGGCATTCACCCAACCGAACAAAAAAGCCAGTCCAACAGTCGGCCGATTCAGTTCGCGCCGCTGCCCAAGCAGTTGATCCTGCCGCTCAATCAAGCCATAGGTGCGCCCGCCGAGCCCTGCGTGGCAGTCGGCGAGCGGGTACTTAAGGGTCAACTTATCGCCCGCGCCAATGGGGTGATTAGCGTGCCGCTGCATGCGCCCACCTCAGGCACCGTGAGTTTTATCGGCCCGCAGCCCTACCCGCATGTTTCCGGCTTACTCAGCGAGGCGATAGTGCTCGACAGCGATGGGCTGGAGCAGTGGACTGAACTGTCGCCCTGCACGGATTATCGCAGCCTCGAACCTACCGAACTGCTGGCGCGAATTCGCGACGCGGGCATCAGTGGCTTGGGCGGCGCGGGCTTCCCAACGGCGGTCAAGCTCAGCGCACGGGTGGCGCAGAAGATTCACACCCTGACTATCAACGGCAGCGAGTGCGAACCCTATATCACCGCCGACGACTGTTTAATGCGCGAGCGCGCGGCGCAACTGGTCAGCGGCATCGAGATACTGGTGCACCTAATTGCCCCTGAGAACGTGTTAATCGGCATCGAAGACAACAAACCCGAGGCCATCGCCGCCGTGCGCGCGGCCATAGGTGAGCGGCCGTTTAGTCTCAAGGTGCTGCCGACAAAATACCCTTCCGGTGGTGAAAAGCAGCTGATTCAAATTCTCACTGGCCAGGAAGTACCCAGCGGCGGCTTGCCCGCTGATATCGGCATGCTCTGTCAAAACGTCGGCACCTTAGTGGCCATCCATGATGCGATCATCAGCGGACGACCGTTAATCTCGCGCATCACCACCTTAACCGGCGCGGCACTGAGCCAGCCGATGAATGTCGAGGCGCTAATCGGCACCCCCGTTGGCGAGTTACTGACCTTCGCCGGCTTGCGCGAGGCCGAGCTTAACCGCCTCTTGCTGGGCGGGCCGATGATGGGCTTTAGCCTGCCGAGCCAGGCCGTACCGCTGATTAAAACCAGCAACTGCCTGCTCGCCAGCACCGCCACTGAGTTGCCAGCACCGCCGCCCGCGCTGCCGTGCATTCGCTGTGGCGATTGCGCCGACGTGTGCCCAGCCAGCTTACTGCCGCAACAACTGCATTTTTTCGCCCTTGGCCAGCAACACCAGCAGCTCAAAGCCCATAACTTGTTCGACTGCATCGAATGCGGTGCCTGCGCCTATGTGTGTCCTTCGAGCATCCCACTGGTGCAGTACTACCGCGCCGCCAAGGCCGAGATTCGCCAGCAGGAAAGCCAGCAACTCAAGGCTGAGCAAGCACGCCAGCGTTTTGAACAACGCCAAGAACGCCTGCGGACTGAGCAAGAACAGCGCGATGCCGAGCGCCAAGCGCGCAGCGAAAAGGCCGCGCGTGCCAAAGCGGCCCTCGCCGCCAGCCAAGCGGCTAATCCCAGCGCCGCGCCGCTGACCGCAGCGACCGGCCTGAGTGATGAGCAAAAGAAACTCAAGATCGCCGCCAGCATGGCGCAAGTCACCCTGAAAAAAGCCGAGAAGCAACTGGCCATCTACACCAACAAGGGCACCGACAAGGGCGGTGACACCAGCGCACTGCAAACTCAGGTCGAGCAACTGCGCAGCGCCGCGCTACTGGCCCAGGCCGCTTTAGACGCGCAACTGGCTACGCAAAGCGCGACCAGCCCAGCCGCAGCAAACACGCAGGGAGAACCTGAGCAGGCGCTGAAAAAAGCCAAAATTGAGGCCGCCATGCTGCGTGCCCAGTTGCGCAAACTTGAGCAACTGACAGAACCGGATGCCCAGCAGCGCAGCCAATTGCTCGCCCTAGCCGAGCAACTGCACGCGGCCGAGAAGCTACTCGCCGACTTAGCCAGCCAAGCTCCGACCAACGCCGAGCCCGTGCCAGTCAGCGCCGCTATGCAAGCGCTCAAACAGGCAAAAATCGCCTTAGCCATGCAACGCGCCAACTTGAAAAAAGCCCAGCAGGCCGACGCGAATGAGGCCGAGCTGGCGATTTTACGCAGCGCCGTCAGCAACGCAGAGCAAGCCTTACACCGCGCCGAAGAGGCCTCTGGCAAGCCGGCACCTGAATTAGTGCGCACCGACAAACAACCGATCGACGCCGCCACCCGCGCTTTGAAGACCGAAGTCGCCTTTGCCCGCGCCGACCTGCGTAAATTAGAGCGTGATGAGAGCAGCACTGCCGAAGCACTGACTGTCGCCCGACAGCGATTGCAGACGGCCGAACAACAATTACCGCAACCCCCAGATTCGTAGGGTGGATGACGCTTTATCCATCCACCGGCTGGCCGCGCGCCAGCCAAACCACTAGCGCAAACCGGAGCATTAATGGCCCTGCCCCGCATCACTTCACCGCACGCCGCAGGCAGCAACCGCACTCAGCAGGTCATGCTGCAGGTGTTGCTGGCCACCCTGCCGGCCGTGCTGGCGCTGACCTGGCTGTTCGGCATCGGCACGCTGGTCAACCTAGTGTTGGCCGGCGGCATGGCGCTGGCGTTTGAAGCGGCCATTTTGGCCTTGCGTAAGCGCCCCATCACTTTTTACCTGCGCGATGGCAGCGCACTGGTGACCGCTGTACTGCTGGCACTGGCACTGCCGCCCTATGCGCCTTGGTGGCTAACCTTGGTCGCCGTCGGTTTTGCCATGATTTTTGGCAAACACCTGTATGGCGGCTTAGGGCAAAACCCGTTCAACCCGGCGATGCTCGGTTACGTGGTGGTGCTAATTTCCTTCCCGCTGCAAATGAGCAGCTGGCCGGCGCCCCATAGTGTGAGCATGCTCGCCGGTATCGAGCAAATTTTCGGCCTCACGCAGTTACCCGACGGCTGGAGTCAAGCCACCGCCCTCGATGTATTAAAAACCAACAAGAGCCTGACCATGGATGAACTCTGGGTCCAGAACCCAGCATTCGGCAGCCTCGGCGGTAACGCGGTGGAATGGGTCAATGCGGCGTTTTTGCTCGGCGGCCTGTATCTACTGCAGAAAAAACTGATCAGCTGGCATGCGCCACTGGGCATGCTCGGCGCGTTATTCGTCATGAGCCTAGTGTTCTGGAATGGCAGCGGTTCGGACTCGAATGGCTCGCCGCTGTTTCACCTATTCAGCGGGGCGAGCATGCTCGGGGCGTTTTTTATCGTCACCGACCCCGTCTCCGGGGCCACCAGCAAGCTCGGCCGAATCATCTTTGGCGCAGGCGTTGGCATGCTCGTGTATATCATCCGCACCTGGGGCGGTTACCCCGATGGCGTAGCCTTTGCCGTGCTGCTGATGAACCTTTGCGCACCGACCATCGACTATTACAGCCGCCCGCGCAGTTATGGCCATCGCCAAGCCGAGCGCGGCTTTAAGCTCGGAGACTAAACATGCGCCTGCCGGAAATAACCCGTTCAATGCTGCAAAACAGCCTGGTGCTTGGCCTGTTTGCCGTGCTTACCGTCGGCTTAGTGGCCATCACCCAACAAGCCACGGCGTCGCGCATTCTTGCCGCTGAGCGCAGCGCAAAAAATCAAACCCTCAGCCAACTGCTGCCCGCCGGTAGCTTTGATAACGTCCTGCAAGACAGCCCAATACCCCTGGCGGCCGACCCATTGCTAGGCACCCACGGCACTAAAGCGGCCTACCTTGCCAGCCTTAACGGCCAAGCTCAGGCCGTGATCTTGCAAGTCACCGCGCCCGATGGTTACAGCGGTGCCATTCATTTGTTGGTGGCCATTAACGCGCAGGGGCGGCTGATCGGCGTGCGCGTGCTCAAGCACAAGGAAACGCCCGGTTTAGGCGACAAAATCGAGCTGGCCAAGAGCGCCTGGATTCGCGGCTTTGACGGCAAGTCGCTGAGCGATCCGGACGCCAGCGGCTGGGCGGTAAAGAAGGACCTCGGCCAGTTCGATCAATTTTCCGGCGCCACTATCACCCCGCGCGCGGTGGTTAAAGCCGTGCACCAAGCACTGCAATACTTCGCCGCGCACCAGCGCGAACTGCTCACGCCCAGCGTCATGGAGCAACACAATGGCTAGCTATCGCGAGATCGCCATCAATGGCCTTTGGAAGAACAATCCAGGCTTGGTGCAACTGCTCGGCCTGTGCCCGTTGCTGGGAGTCAGCAACTCGATGGTCAACGCGCTGGGCATGGGGATCGCCACCGCCTTGGTGCTGGCCTGTTCGAATGCTGCCGTGGCGCTGATTCGTCATCAAGTCACCGATGCCGTGCGGCTGCCGGTGTTTGTGATGATTATCGCCGCGTTAACCACCTGCATCGAACTGCTGATGCAAGCCTTCACCTATGAACTGTACCAAGTACTGGGGATTTTCATTCCCTTAATCACCACCAACTGCATCATCCTCGGCCGCGCCGAAGCCTTTGCCGCGAAAAACAGCGTGGCCCACGCCAGCTTCGATGGCCTGATGATGGGCATCGGCTTTGGCTTGGTGTTGCTGGCCTTGGGCACCCTACGCGAACTGCTCGGCACCGGCATGCTGTTGAGCAATATGCAGCTACTGTTCGGCCCGGCGGCAGCCAATTGGCAGATCACCCTGCTGCCCAACTACCCGGGCTTTTTACTGGCGATTTTGCCGCCCGGCGCCTTCCTACTACTGGGCCTATTGATAGCCGGGAAAAACCAATTGGATGCCCGCGCTCTAGAGCGAGCCAACGCCTTAGCAATCCCACAAACAGCAAGCGCCAGCCGGCGCGTGCGAGTGACTGGGGTGATCGAATGAACGCAGCCAAACGCCTAGAGATTTTCCGCCGCTTGCACGCCGACAATCCCGAGCCAAAGACCGAACTGGCGTACTCAAGCCCCTTTGAGTTGCTGATCGCGGTGATCCTGTCCGCCCAGGCCACCGACGTCAGCGTCAACAAAGCCACTGCCAAGCTCTATCCGGTAGCCAACACCCCTGAGGCGATTTACGCCCTCGGTGTTGAGGGCCTGTGCGCTTATATCAAGACCATCGGCCTGTACCCGAGCAAAGCCAAGAACGTTATCGAAACCTGCCGGCTGCTGGTAGAGAAGCATGCCAGTGTGGTGCCGCAAACCCGCGAAGAACTCGAAGCGCTGCCCGGCGTCGGCCGTAAAACCGCCAATGTGGTGCTCAATACCGCGTTCCGACAACTAACCATGGCGGTCGATACGCACATCTTCCGTTTTAGTAATCGCACCGGCGTGGCACCGGGCAAAAACGTCTTGGAAGTGGAGCGCCAGCTGCTCAAATTTGTGCCTAAACAATTCCTGCTGGACGCGCACCACTGGATGATTTTGCACGGTCGTTACGTGTGCCTGGCACGCAAGCCGCGCTGTGGCAGTTGCCGGATCGAAGACCTGTGCGATTTTAAGCAAAAGACCAGTGACGATTGAATTTTTAAGATTCTGACTATACTGACGATTAACAAAATCTTTTTTACCCGTACTGTTTTTACCGCTATAAGTGCGCCAATGGCATATTGCCTACTGGAGTTAAGCTCATGAGCACCGACCAACCACCACTCGAAGACGACGATGAGCTCAGCGCCGAAGATAGCGATGAAGCCGTTGAAACGCCGGTCGAAGTGGCCAAAACCAACTTGGCCAAACGCAAGATAATCGACAATTATCTTGAAGAGCGGCGCCTACAAAAGCAGCTCAACGACTACGATTTCGATCTGTAAAGCAGCGCTAGCCACAGCCGTCTAAACACGCTTAGTTTTCCACCCAGCCACAAAAAAGCCCCGAACAATCACTTGCCGGGGCTTTTTATTGCGCGCTAATCAGTCTTGGCGCGCCGGCGACAGCAGTTCAATTTTGTAGCCGTCCGGGTCTTCAACAAAAGCCAAGATACTCCGACCATGCAGCATAGGCCCAGCTTCGCGGGTGATTTTGCCGCCACGGGCACGGATGTCCTCGCAGGCTTTATACACATCGACCACTTCTAGGGCGATGTGCCCGTAGCCGTTGCCCAATTCGTACTGGCTAACGCCCCAGTTATGGGTCAGTTCGATCACGCTGTTATGCGCCTCATCGCCATAACCCACGAAAGCCAAGGTGAACTGACCATCAGGGTAGTCATTGCGGCGCAGCAAGGTCATGCCCAGCACTTCAGTATAAAAGGCGATGGATTTATCCAAGTCGCCGACGCGCAGCATGGTGTGCAAGAGTCGCATAGCTGTAGCCTCTTTAATTACTCAGTGGCGCATTGTGAACCGCCGCGACGGCATGCGGCCAGTAGCGCTAACAAATTGTACTGAACTCCCGCCGCTATCCCCGCTCCAACCACGACCCGCCCATTCAGGAAAACGTTACATGTTAAATAATGCCACTTTAGCTATTGTCCTGACCTTGCTGTGCGGCTGCGCGCAATCGCCGAGCAAACACTCTCAGACGGAGGAGCTGCAGGCGGCCGAACTTGCTAAGCCCCACAGCACCACACACCTGCGAGCACCTACTTCTGCGGGCATAAGCAACTGGTGGCCGTTTACAATGACGAACACATCGTCGTTACACACAGCGCAATCGTCGTTAGCCCTCCAATCTGAGCAAGACAACCTTACTCAAGCGTGGCTTGACCACTATGAAGCACCCTTGCGCACAGCTCTCGAAGGCAGCGGCTTTACCCTAGAGCGACGTGAAGATGTGTTGATGGTGAGCATTCCCGTTACCGACAGTTTTAATCCAGAGCGCCCACAGATGCTCATGCCCGCCAAACTCGCTGCATTGTCGCGCATTGCCAAACTTCGGGTCGCCGATGCGCAAGCGCCGGTGGCATTGATCCTTGGCCACAGCGACAGCAGCGGAAAAATCGAATTCAATCGCCACTTAAGTCAGCAGCGCGCCCAGGCAGTCGCAGGGATTTTCACCCTCAGCGGATATAAGCGTGATCGACTGCGAATCAAAGGGGTCGGCTCTGACATGCCGCGCGCCGCTAATGACAGCCCTGAAGGTCGCGCCCTAAACCGCCGCGTCAATGTGCTGTTGGCACCCCCCGAGACCTTATTAGCCTTGCTCAACCGCTACAGCAAACCGGCCGCAGACGCACAGATCACCATTAAGCCAGCAGGCTAAGGTTTTTTTCGGCATAAAAAAACGCCCCGCAAGCGGAGCGTTTTTTTAGCAACTAAGGGTTAGAACAGCTTGCGACCCTTGTTTGCTGCAATGCGCATGCGCAGCGCGTTGAGCTTGATAAAGCCCGCCGCGTCGGCTTGGTTGTACGCGCCGCCATCCTCTTCGAAGGTGGCGATATTGGCATCGAACAGCGAGTCGTCAGACTTACGGCCGGTGACAATCACGTTGCCCTTGTACAGCTTCAGGCGTACCACACCATTCACGTGTGCTTGGGAGGCATCGATCATCTGTTGCAGCATCAGCCGCTCCGGGCTCCACCAGTAACCGGTGTAGATCAGGCTGGCGTACTTAGGCATCAACTCATCTTTGAGGTGAGCCACTTCGCGGTCCAAGGTGATCGACTCGATCGCCCGGTGCGCACGCAGCATGATGGTGCCGCCTGGCGTTTCGTAACAGCCACGGGACTTCATGCCCACATAGCGGTTTTCCACGATATCCAAACGACCAATGCCGTTAGCGCCGCCAATCCGATTGAGTTCGGTCAGCACAGTGGCCGGCGTCATTTCAACGCCGTCGATGGCAACGATGTCGCCCTTGCGGTAAGTCAGTTCGATGTAGGTAGCAACATCTGGCGCATTTTGCGGGCAGACGGTCCACTTCCACATGTCTTCTTCGTGCTCGGTCCAAGTGTCTTCCAGCACGCCGCCTTCATAGGAGATGTGCAGCAAGTTAGCGTCCATCGAGTACGGCGACTTCTTCTTGCCATGACGCTCGATTGGAATGCCGTGCTTGTCGGCGTAATCCATCAGCTTCTCGCGCGACAGCAAGTCCCACTCGCGCCACGGGGCAATTACCTTAACGCCAGGCTTGAGGGCATAGGCGCCGAGTTCGAAACGCACTTGGTCGTTGCCTTTGCCGGTCGCGCCATGGGAGATCGCATCGGCGCCGGTGGCGTTGGCGATTTCGATCAAGCGCTTGGCGATCAGCGGCCGTGCGATGGAGGTACCCAGCAGGTACTCGCCTTCATACACGGTGTTGGCGCGAAACATTGGGTAGACGAAATCACGCACGAATTCTTCGCGCAGGTCGTCAATGTAAATTTCTTTAACGCCCATGGCCTGGGCCTTGGCGCGTGCTGGCTCGACTTCTTCGCCTTGACCGAGGTCAGCGGTGAAAGTCACTACTTCACACTGATAGGTATCCTGCAGCCACTTGAGGATTACCGAGGTATCCAAGCCACCAGAATATGCGAGGACTACCTTGTTAACGTCCGCCATGCCATCAACTCCACGGGGTTCTACGGAAAACCGCAGATTCTACCGGCAGGGGCGGCTGAATTACAGGGGCAGCGCTAAGCGTTACGACCAAGCGACAGATTCTATTGGCAATGCGACGCGCACAAACAACTACGACATGGCCGCCGCATCGCTCTTGGCCGGCGCGGCAGGCGGGGCTTGTGGCGGTGTTTCGGGGGCAGCCTCGCGCTCTAGATGCAGGGTAACCCGGCGATTTTTCGCTCGATTGGCCTCCGATTTATTTGGTACCAAGGGGTAGCGCTCGCCATGAAAACGGATGGTGATCTGCGCCTCGGGCACCCCATTGGCCATTAAATACTGCATAACCGCCAACGCACGACGGCGCGAGAGGTCGCGATTGATTAGGCGATTGCCGCTGTTATCCGAGTGACCGTCGAGGTTGATGCGATTAACCGAAGGGTCGGCTTTGATAAATTGCAAAATAATGTCGAGCTTGGCCTGCGTCAAACTGTCCACATCGGTGCCATTGGGAAAACCCAGTTGCGCTTGCTTGATTTGCTCAAAGTTAACCGGCAATAGCTTGGCCGTGCAGGCCAGATAGTCGCGATAAGCCGGGCTAAACTTGGCCGGTAACAGGCGCACTTCGAAAGTTTCGCCACCTTGCTGGGTACGCTGACGCAACAATGGCCCGCGCCCCTCAAGCAAGCCACGGAGTAAACGCCCCGCCTGCAATTGGGTGCTGTGCAGCGGCTCACCGGCAGCGGCCCGCACCGAGCCCAAATTGATATCGCCGCGCCCCGGCTGCCAAGGCGCAGCGGCTGCCAGCAACGTCGCCGAACCGCCACCATGCCAAGCCTCACCACTGGTAACCCGAAAAGTCGCCTGCTCACCCGCACGGCGGACAAACTCACCAGTGCCAAAATCACTAATCGCTTGCGACAGGCGGCATTCAAATTTATCGCCGGCCACCGTCCACTGAACGTTTTCCAGGCGTGTTTGAAACGTCAGCGCCACAGCCGGCATGCTCATCGGCAAGCCGATGCAAAGGCTGAGCAAGACCACAGAAGATTGGCGCACGACAGGCTCCGTTCAGGATTACGGCATTCATCAAGGCTATCGGTGCGCGACGCAAAAACTTAAGCAACTGCCGCTAGTTTTATCCATTACCCAGCTCTTTTACCCCCATCCAGACCAACTGCCATGTGCCGGCGCAGGGCTTTTCCGGTAGCATAGCGGCTGCGTTTTACCCGCCTGGAACTCCCTCATGTCTGACCGCCTAACCCTGCTGCGCCCCGACGACTGGCACATTCACCTGCGCGATGGCGCCGTGCTCACGCACACCGTAGCCGATGTGGCCCGCACCTTTGCTCGCGCCATCATCATGCCCAATCTGGTGCCACCGGTACGCAACGCCGCAGAGGCCGATGCCTATCGCCAACGTATCCTCGCCGCGCGCCCGACTGGCAGCCGATTTGAGCCGCTGATGGTGCTGTACCTCACCGACCGCACCAGCGCCGAGGACATTCGCGCTGCCAAGGCCTGCGGTTTTGTGCATGCCGCCAAGCTGTATCCGGCCGGCGCCACCACTAACTCAGACTCCGGCGTGACCAGCATCGACAAGTTGTTCGGGGTGTTCGAGGTGATGGCTGAGGTCGGCCTGCCGCTGTTACTGCACGGCGAAGTGACCCGTAGCGAGATCGATGTATTCGACCGCGAAAAAGCCTTTATCGACGAGCATCTGGTGCGCATCGTCGAGCGCTGCCCAAGCCTTAAAGTGGTGCTCGAACACATCACCACCGGCGACGCCGTGCAGTTTGTGCAAGGCGCATCGAGCAACGTAGCGGCCACCATTACCGCCCACCACTTGCTCTACAACCGCAACCATATGCTGGTCGGCGGAATTCGCCCGCACCTGTATTGCTTGCCGATTCTCAAGCGCAACAGCCATCAAGAAGCCTTGCTGGATGCCGCCACCAGCGGCCACGCTAAATTTTTCCTCGGCACTGACTCCGCCCCGCACGCCCTGCACGCCAAAGAAGCCGCCTGCGGTTGCGCCGGCTGCTACACCAGCTATGCGGCCATTGAGTTGTACGCCGAGGCCTTTGCCTCGCGTAACGCCCTGCCGGGGCTGGAAGCCTTTGCCAGCTGCAACGGCCCGGACTTCTACGGCCTGCCACGCAACACCGACACCATTACGCTGGTCCGTGAGTCATGGACTGCCCCGGCCAGCCTGCCATTTGGCGAGCAAACCGTTATCCCGCTGCGTGCAGGTGAGCCACTGCACTGGCGTTTGCTGGAGAATCGCCCGTGAGCGAAGATCATTACGACGACCAGGAAGAGTACCAAGGCGGCGGTACGCGCCACCCCATGTCGCAACGCTTTCGTGGTTACTTACCGGTCGTTGTAGACGTTGAAACCGGTGGCTTTAACTGTGCCACCGATGCCCTGCTAGAAATTGCTGCGGTCACCATCGGCATGGACGAGCAAGGCATGCTGTACCCCGACCACACCTACTTCTTTCGAGTGGAGCCCTTTGCTGGCGCTAATATCGAGCAAGCCGCGCTGGACTTCACTGGAATCAAGCTCGATCACCCGCTGCGCATGGCCGTCAGCGAAGAAACCGCGCTCAATGATATTTTCAAAGGCATCCGTAAGGCGCTGAAAGCCAACGGCTGCAAGCGGGCGATTCTGGTCGGCCACAACAGCAGCTTTGATTTAGGTTTCGTCAACGCCGCCGTGGCGCGCCACGACATGAAGCGCAACCCCTTCCACCCGTTCTCCAGCTTTGACACCGCCACCCTCGCCGGCCTCGCCTACGGCCAAACCGTTTTGGCTAAAGCCTGCAATGTGGCCGGCATGGACTTCGACGGCCGCGAAGCCCACTCGGCCCGCTACGACACCGAGAAAACCGCCGAACTGTTCTGCGGTATCGTCAACCGCTGGAAAGAACTCGGCGGCTGGGACGAAGTAGAGGGCTAGCCGACAGCGCGCTTCTCAAAAAACCCGACTCTGTCGGGTTTTTTAATGGCTATGTAGCCGTTACGTGGTGAGCCTTTTGAAGGCAGTAGAACTCAGTCATTTTACGGCTCTTTGAGCCGACGATTTCGGCCATGCTTAGCGGCCATTTACTCAACAGTCCTGTTCTGCGAGTAAACTCAGGGTCACCCATACTGGTGGCCGCTTGCCGCTGGTTTTTCTAACCCTGCAGAACTCATCCCAGGAGGGAAAGCATGCACAGTAAACTGATCAAGAACGGACTTATCGCCGCTGCCCTGATGAATATCGGTGGCGTGCTGATTTTCTCGCGCGGGCTCAGCAACGTCGCCATCAACAATGCCGACCCGGTGGTCATGTCTAACTTTGGCCTGCTGATGATTATGGTCTGGGGGCTGGCCTACCTCGGTGCAGCGTTCAGCACTGGTAATATTAAGTGGCTGGCCGGCGCCTTTGCGCTTGAGAAGCTGGTTTATGTGGTGGCTTGGGCGCTGTGGCAGGGGCAAAACAGCCTTGCCGCCCTGTATGCCAACGACCTTTTTGCCGGCGTTTTTTTCAGCATCTATGGCCTGAACGATTTAGCTTTTATGCTGTTCTTTGCTTGGATTTTTGTCGCCCAGCACGCTAAGCGCCATCCGTAAGCTATCTCTCAATTAGATTGGCAACCGCGCGATGGGAAATACTGCGCAGCCACTAGCGGGTTGCCGCATAGGCCGGTGGGCAAGCAATCATTGCCCGCCCCACCCCGCGCTCAAGCCACAAGTTCAAGCGCTGAGTTCATAGCTGCTTGGCTGGCTAAACAACTGCTCGAAGATATTCCCGTAATGCTGCTGCAACTGGCTGACGTCTTGGCGGTTATCGCTAGTGTCGTTGATGCAGATACTCAGCTTATCGCCCAAGACCGCGCGCAGGTCGGCCAGCGCGTTGGGGTCGGACTCAAGTTGGTCGCTGTAGCGGTACTCACACTGATTAAAGCGAATCTCGCCACGCCCTTGGCTCAGGCACCAATCGCCATAAAGGTTGGCTAAAATGCTCTGGCCGCCCGGTTGGCGTACTTGCTCGGAGCGAGTTTGATGAAACAGCTCGGGATAGTCGGTTTCCAGCGCCTGCATCCAGCTCTTACGAATGCCCTTGGGGCTGTGCTCAAGCACTCGATCGAGGCTTGAGCCGCCTGTATTAGCCAGCATCCAGCGGCGTGCATTCAGGGCATCGTTATGACCAGACAAGCCTTGAGCGCTACTGGTGAGCGGCAGCAACTCGTCGGTTAGGTAGACAATGCAGCCTAAGCGGCCAAAAAAATCCTCACGCAACACCGGGCGTGCCAGCAAGACGTCATCATTGAAGGTGACAAAATGCTCGCTCAGGCCCGGAATTTTGTGCAGTGCTGACTCAATCGCCCGCGAGGAAAAGGTCGGTAAATACTTGGGATCAAGTATTTCGCGGTGATCAATGATTTTCAACCGTGCTGAATGGGCCAAATAGCTCGGTACTTGCGCGTCGGTGACCAAGTAAATCATGCCCTCGAACGGCCAATAACGCTCGATCGAGCGCAGCAGATAGCGCAACTCACCGTTATCGCGAAAACGCCCTTCGACATTCGCGCTCGCCAGCGCACTGTCCAGCCCGGCTGCTTGGCGCTTAGCCCGCCAGCGCGGGTCGGCGCCATCGACCCAGGTGATGACCAGATCAATCGTGTTCAATGCCGCCTTCCTCTAAGTGTGCCCGAATATGCTCGCGCCCCCTCAGCGCACTAATACGCCCAAGGCGGCTAGCGCGGCTAAATTGCGGCGGTTAGTACGCCCAATAGGCGCGCCAAAACCCAACATCAAACGCAGCACGCAAGTGCCACAGTGTGCAGGAATAATTGAAAAATCCCAGTCGCGGTTGCCTTATGCGTTAGTTTGGCGCTGACCCACCCTCATTCTAAAAATAAATATCGTTTAGAATCATTCAGTTAGAAATATGACACAGGTTTATGCTTTTATTATATTGACATATCTTTATGTCTTTTATATTCTTATCTCGCGATTCACAAACCCAGTGAACAAATCATCCCTGACAGTGAGACTGAAACCATGAAAATCAAAACCCTTGCACTCCTCGTTCTGGCCTTCGGCGCACAACCGGCGTGGAGCCATAACGCTGAAGATCACTCCGCACAGCAAGCCAGTGTCGACTCGCCGGCCTTAAGCACCCGTTTAGCGCTGCGTGGTTTGTGGGTTGAACATGTGTTCTGGGTGCGTAACTACGCCGTCGCCAATCAGCAGGGCAATGCAGCCGAAGCCGCCGCTGCGGCCAAGGAAATAGTGGTCAACGCCACGGCCATCGCCAACAGCATCGCGCCGCTCTATGGCCAAGCCGGCGCCGACCAACTATTGAGCTTATTGGCCGGTCACTGGGGCGCGGTTAAGCACTACAGCGATGCCACCGTGGCCGATAACGCCAAGGGCAAAGCTGAGGCCATCGTCGAACTGACCAACAACGCCAAAGCGATTGCCGCGTTCTTGGCCAAGGCCAACCCTAATCTGCCAGAAGCGACCTTGGTGGCCATGCTCGGCGCCCACGGCGGTCACCATGTGATGGAAATCGATCAACTGAGCAAGCACGACTACAGCGGCGAAGCACAAACTTGGCAAGCCATGCGCGGACACATGCTAGTGCTCGCTGATACCCTGACGGGCGCGCTGGTTAAACAGTTCCCCGAGAAGTTCTAAACAGCGCACGGGCACCAAGGTGCCCGCCCTTTTTAAGTGCGTGGATATTGCGAGGTAGCAGAATGCTTCAGGGGATGGGTCGTACGCAGCAAGACCTACTTAGCGCGTTGTTGTACCAGCCAGCCGGCATGAGTATTGACGGGCTCGCCAGTCATTTAGCGGTCACCCGCACGGCGATCCGCCAACATTTATCGGCCCTGGAGCGTGACGGTTTAGTCTTGCGCGGAGATACCCGCCCCACAGGTCGGCGGCCTGAGCAACTGTATGTGCTCGCCGACACGGGTAAAGAACTGTTCCCTCGGCAATACCAATTACTCGCCAACCTGCTGATCGGCGAGGTCGCGCAACTGCTGGGCCATGAACAACTGGTTGAACTGCTGCGCGGTTTAGGCCGCAAAGTCGCCGCCAGCATGGAGCAGCAAGCGGTAAGCGAAGAGCAGATTGTTAAGCATATGAATGCGGTGGGCTATGTCGCTGAGGTGTTCTTTCGCTCCTCTGGCGAGCAAGAAATTGTCGCCCACAACTGCGTGTTCCATCATTTGGCCAAAGCGCACCCGGAAATCTGCGAATTGGATCTGGCGTTAATCCGTGCCCTCGGCCAGCGCGATGTGCAACACCTTGAATGTATGGTCGCGGACGGCAAGGTCTGCCGCTTCCAACTGACCAGCACTGCCACTACTGATAGCGACGCTGCGCTTAGCTAAGCGCGCCGCGAGGAATTAGCCATGAGCCTAGAACTGCCCAACAGCTACCGTGAAATTTTACTCGGGGTCGGTGAAAACCCAGACCGCGAAGGCCTGCTCGACACACCAAAACGCGCGGCCAAGGCCATGCAGTACCTGTGCAACGGCTACAGCAAAAGCCTCGAAGAAGTAGTCAACGGCGCGCTGTTCACCTCCGACAACGACGAGATGGTGATCGTTAAAGACGTTGAACTCTACTCACTTTGCGAGCACCACCTGCTGCCCTTTATCGGCAAGGCGCATGTAGCCTACATTCCCACTGGCAAGGTGCTGGGGTTGTCGAAAATCGCTCGGATCGTCGACATGTATGCCCGCCGCATGCAGATCCAAGAAAACCTCACCCGGCAAATTGCCCTAGCGATTCAAGAAGTCACCGGCGCCGCCGGCGTGGCTGTGGTGATCGAAGCCCAGCACATGTGCATGATGATGCGCGGTGTTGAGAAGCAAAACTCAGTGATGAGCACTTCGGTGATGCTCGGCGCGTTCCGCGAGTCGTTTAACACTCGCCAAGAGTTCTTGCAGTTAATTGCCCGGAGTAACTGAGATGCCACAACTGGCCGCTGGCATGGCGCGCATACGGGTTAAAGACCTGTGCCTGCGCACCTTTATTGGCATCAATGTCGACGAGATCAACAACAAGCAAGACGTGCTGATCAACCTCAACATCCTCTACCCGGCCGTTGCCGCCGTGCAGGGCAATGTGATCGAACAGGCGCTGAATTACCGCACCATCACCAAGGAGATTATTCAACACGTTGAAGGCAATTGCTTCGCCCTGCTGGAGCGCCTGACTCAGGAAATCCTCGACCTGATCATGGCCCACCCTGCGGTCAGCTACGCCGAAGTGGAAGTGGACAAACCGCACGCCCTGCGCTTTGCCGAATCGGTCTCGATCACCCTCGCCAGCCGGCGTTAACCCCCAACGCTAGACCCAGCGAGCAGCCGAAAACTGGCTCGGACGGCCAACTGTTGCCTGCAATAAATGTTTTTCAATTAATTAATCAATGGGAATGCACAACATGAACGCGAAAAACCTTAGCACTACAGCCACCCAGGTATCCCGCAAAACGCTACAGAACCTCACCTTAGCCGCCCTGTTAAGCCTCAGCGCCGGCCAGAGCATGGCCAGTGAAGTGATTCACTCGGTTGACGACAACACTGCTGGCAAGGGCATCGGCGGACTTAGCGGCTTAATGCTCGGCGCTGCCGCCGGCGGCCCAGTGGGTGCCCTAGTCGGCGGCCTTGCGGGAATTTGGATCGGGGCTGAAAGCCAACAAGCCAGTGGCCTGAGCGAACAAGGCTATGTGGTGAAAACCGCGACTGGCGAAGAGGTGACAGTGCGTTCACCTAAGCGGACCTTCAACCCCGGCGAGCAAGTGGTTGTAGAAGGCAATCGCCTGCACAGCGCTCACTAAGTGCTAACACACAGCGCAAAATACAAAAAGCCCGGCAAGTGCCGGGCTTTTTGTTAACGCGCGAGCCTTACAGCTTGCTGGCGTTCTCGGTCAGGTAAGCCGCTACGCCTTCGATAGACGCGGTCATGCCTTTGTCGCCTTTCTTCCAGTTAGCTGGGCACACTTCGCCGTGTTCTTCGGTGAACTGCAGGGCATCAACCAGACGCAGCAACTCGTCCATGCTGCGACCCAGTGGCAAGTCGTTGACGATTTGCGCACGCACAACGCCGTTCAAGTCGATCAAGAACGCGCCACGGTAGGCCACGCCGCACTCGGCCTCAACATCGTAGGCCTTGCAGATTTCGTGCTTAACGTCGGCGGCCAAGGTGTACTTAACCGGGCCAATGCCGCCGTCGTTGATAGCGGTGTTACGCCAAGCGTTGTGGGTGAACTCGGAGTCGATGGAGACGCCGATCACTTCCACGTTGCGTGCTTGGAAGTCTGGAATGCGGTGGTCCAGAGCGATCAACTCAGACGGACAAACAAAGGTGAAGTCCAGCGGATAGAAAAACACCAAGCCGTATTTGCCTTTGATGGCGCTCGACAGGGTGAAATTGTCAACGATTTCGCCACTGGCCAAAACGGCTGACACTGTGAAATCAGGGGCTTGTTTGCCTACCAATACGCTCATGGAGTAACTCCTTAGGAAGATTAGGGGTGCAGATCGCTCAACAACGTCAGCGACTCTCGTGTGTCGATGACCGTGCGCAGCACCGGGTCGATGATCATACACCGGGCTTTTACGCACCGCCCATCGCTTTTTTCCCCAGTGATATACCGTCAAACCCGCATAAACCGTAGCGCTTAGGGTTAGCGTGCGGCACAGGCAATAAAGCCAATATACAATCATTCGCATTAAGATTAAGATGCGCGCACTGCCCAATCGCACACGAGCGCTCATTTATGTACGTTTGCCTCTGCCAAGGTGTTACCGACGGTCAAATCCGCGATGCAATCTATGAAGGTTGCTGCAGCTACCGTGATGTCCGAGAAACCCTCGGAGTTGCCAGCCAATGTGGCAAATGCGCCTGCCTAGCCAAACAAGTGGTCCGCGAAACCCTCGCCAACGTACACAGCAGCCATGCAGCGGCAGCCCACACGAGCAATTTTATTGCTGCATAAAACCGGCAAGACACCCACCGCAGACCTTGCTCTGCGGTTTTTTTTGCCAAAAATTCAAGCAGTTAGAGTCAAGACGCTGAACTAAAGCATTCTTATTTAGATTTAAATTGGCTTTAAATTCAAAGAGTTAAATTTGACAGGCCCGCATTTCGAGGCCAATCTCACAAGCTAATCAACTGGCTTCGATGGAGAACCCGCGATGAAAGGCGACAAGAAAGTCATCCAGCATTTGAACAAGATTCTCGCGAACGAGCTGGTCGCGATCAATCAGTACTTTTTGCATTCGCGCATGTATGACGACTGGGGCCTGAAAAAACTCGGCGAGCACGAGTATCACGAATCCATCGACGAGATGAAGCACGCCGACAAGCTGATCAAGCGCATCCTGTTTCTCGAAGGGCTGCCCAATGTGCAAGACCTGGGCAAGCTGCATATCGGTGAAAACACCGCAGAAATGCTCGCCTGCGACCTGAAGATCGAGCATATCGCCCATGTTGACCTGAAAGAAGCCATCGCCTACTGCGAGAGCATCGCCGACTACGCCTCACGCGACCTGCTGCGCGAGATCCTCTGCTCGGAAGAAGACCATATCGACTGGCTAGAAACCCAAATTGGCCTGATCGACAAGGTTGGCCTGCAGAACTACCTGCAAAGCCAAATGGAAGAGTAAAGCGCGACAAAGCTAACCAGCAGCCAATAAAAAACCCGCTTAATGCGGGTTTTTTATTGGGCCAAGGGCGTGTTACGCGCTGGCTTTGCTGCTGGCGTCTTTGATCAGGGTCTGTAGCTCGCCCTTATCAAACATCTCCACCATGATGTCACTACCGCCAACCAACTCGCCAGCTACCCACAACTGCGGGAAGGTTGGCCAATTGGCATATTTAGGCAAGTTGGCGCGAATTTCTGGGTTTTGCAGAATATCGACGTAGGCAAATTTCTCGCCGCAAGCCATTACCACTTGGGTGGCTTTAGCCGAAAAACCACACTGCGGGGCATTAGGCGAGCCCTTCATGTACAACAGCACAGTGTTGTTAGTGATCTGTTCTTTGATGGTTTCAATGATATCCACGGGGCACCTCTAACAGGACGTTAAACGCTCTGGCCGGCCATTCGCCGACACACTGCCGGGAATTGTATCGCAAAGCCGAGCGCTGTGCTCGGGCTCTACGATCAGTTGCATGCGCAGACAGCAGCGCCGTTAAGCCGCCGCCACCCTGACGGGCAGACCATTTAAGGCGGCGTTACCCGAGAGCGCGTCCAAGGCCCGCTCATCCGTCAGGTCGTTGGCGCTGGCACCCGCTAGAGCGCCGGCAATCGCCAGTTGCACGCCCGCCCGAGCATGCCCCCAGCCATGCGGCAAGCTGACCACACCGGGCATCATCTCGGCGCTGCCAGCAACTTCCACCTCAATAGCGCCAACGCGCGAACTAACCCGCACGCGCTGCCCGTCGGTTAAACCACGGGCTGTTAAATCGTCCGGGTGCATCAGCAACTGGTGACGCGGCTTGCCCTTCACCAGCCGATGGTAGTTGTGCATCCAAGAGTTATTACTACGTACATGCCGGCGCCCAATCAGCAGCAATTGCGTCCTATCTTCAGCGGGCTGGGTGGCGAAGCGCTGGAGATCGTCCAGCAACAACGGCGGAGCTGCCTCGACGGCCTTACTGAGGGTTTTTAAGCGCCCAGCCAAATTCGCCTTAAGCGCGCCAAGGTCCAAGCCGTGCGGGTAATCATTTAACCTGGCGAGCGACAATTTGTGTGCCGAGTTATCGCCATAGGGGCCAAAGCGCAAGCCCATATCAATCATCTGTGCAGGGGCCATGGTTGGTTTCAAGGTTGCCCCGGTACGCGCGGCAAAAGCCTTGGCCAGCTCGACGAAGATTTCCCAGTCATCCAGCGCCCCCTCAGGTTTGGCCAGCACCGCCGGGTTAAAGCGGGTGACATTGCGCACCGCAAAGGCATTGAAGGTACTGTCGTAGTGATCGTGTTCTAGGGGGGCGGTGGGCGGCAGAATCAGGTCGGCGTAACGGGTGGTTTCATTGATATAGAAGTCGATGCTGAGCATAAAGTCCAAGCCATCCAAAGCCCGCTCCAGTTGCCGACCGTTAGGGGTGGACAGCACCGGATTGCCGGCCACGGTGACCAGCGCGCGCACTTGCCCCTCGCCCGGAGTGAGCATTTCTTCGGCCAGCGCCGCGACCGGCAACTCACCGCTGTATTCCGGCAAGCCGGACACCCGACTCTGCCAGCGATTGAAATGACCGCCCGAAGTGGCCGCGACAATATCCAACGCAGGTTCAGTGCAGAGCACTCCACCAACCCGGTCGAGGTTGCCGGTGAGCAAATTCATCAGCTGAATCAACCACTGGCACAAAGTGCCGAAGGCTTGCGTGGACACGCCCATGCGGCCGTAACACACGGCTTTGTCGGCACGGGCAAAATCACGGGCTAACTGCCGAATGGTTTCTGCCGGCACGCCGCAACGGGCGCTCATGGCCT